>JAKSOM010000055.1 GCA_024405585.1 Acidaminococcaceae bacterium
CCTCTACACGTGGCTTGGGAAGCGACTGCTCTACCAATGAGCTACACCCGCATAACGGTAGTTATTTTATCACAATCGGTCTCAAGTTGCAACAGGATATGTAAAAATTTATTGGGAAAAAATTGTAAAAACTTTACAAAATTGACTTTACAAAAGACATGGACTTTTACTATAATATGGGTATAAGAGTAAACTTTGCAGTGTTCGAGGAGGGTTTGGTTGTGGTAAGGGAAAGACGTAACAAGGAAAAGTTGGTGTCATACTATAACAAGTTTATGAATGAGGGGATTGTTGATCCCAATGTGCATCCCTGGATTGCGGCTTCCTGGCAACGTTGCCGTCAGATGCGTTTGCCCCATGAGGTTATGAACCCCATCAAGAAGTTGACCAGGGCGGAGGTGGCGCAGCATTTGAAGAAGCATGCCATGGTTTTGGGTTATTTGGAGCGGCTTTATGAGCAGACGAAGCAGCATCTCAATATGCATAATTTGTCCATGCTGCTTATTGATAATGAGGGGTATGTGGTGAAGAATTATGCCATGCCCTTTTTCCAGAGGAGTATTGAGAATATCCAGGGCATGCGGGTGCTGGAGCAGGACGTTGGCACCAGCAGTGTGAGTATTGCCTTGGAGCATAATACGCCTTTTTTGATGTTCGGGCCGGAGATGTGGATTCGTGATTGCCACAGCGGCGATGCCTGCAGTGCTCCCATTTTTGTGAACGGCAAGTTGCGTTATGTGCTGACTTTTTTCAGTATGGAGACCAAAAATCTTCCCTATGACCTTTTGCTGAACCATTTGCTTACTATGAAGTACGCTATTGAGCAGCATCTGACCATGTTGGAGCAGAAGGTGGTGAATGATATTCTTATGGCCCAGTTGCCTGCCGCAGTGTTTTGCCTGGACAGGGATGGGAATATCAAGTATTGCAATTCCAGGGCCAGGGAGAGGATGGAGGGCCGGAGCAGGTTCCAGGATGTTTTTTTGAATTACGAACATATTCCCATTGCCCCCGCTTTGAATGGCCAGAGCACCCTTCATAAGGAGTTGACTTGGATTACTCAGGACAAGGCCTATGAGGATGTGACTTCCGTGTTGCCCATTGATACGGGGTCTGAGATTACCGGCGCTTTGATTGTCAGTATGTCCATTGAGGATTTGAAGACCACTATCGCCCATGCCACCGGTTATTCCAGCCGGTACAGTTTGTACAGCATGGTTGGTGAATCGGAGGTTTTCCAGACCCTGCAGCATAAGGCCGGCCGTTTGGCCAAGACCAACCGCAATATTCTTTTGCAGGGTGAGCCGGGGACGGGCAAGCAGCGTCTGGCCCATGGCATTCATCAGCTCAGCGACCGGGCTGCGGCACCTTTGATTTCCGTCAAGTGTAAGGGTGACAGCAAGTATATGCACGAAGAGTTGTTCGGCTGCCAGGAGAAGAGCAAGAATACCCAGGGCAAGCTGGAGCTGGTGTCCGGCGGCACGCTTTTCGTGGATGAGGTGGAGAAGATGCCTTCGGATATCGGTGATGAGTTGGCGGATTATTTGGCAGGCAATAAGCGGAAGAATATCCGTCTGATTGCGGCTTGCGATTCCAATTTGAAGAAGCTGACGGATAAGAAATTGTTCAGCAGCAAGTTGTTTGACATAGTTATGGCTACGGTGCTGAAGGTTCCTTCTTTAGGGGACAGGCCGGAGGATATTGAAATCATTTCCAATCATATTCTGAGGGAGATGAGTTTGCATTACAATGTGCCTCCCAAGAAGTTGACAGATGAGGCCTTGGAAGTACTGATGAAGGGGGAGTGGCCCGGCAATATTAAGCAGTTGCAGGGTGTGATTGAGAAGGCGTTTTTCCATACTTCTTCCAGTATGATTGGTGCGGATGACATCAGGGTTCCGGACAAGAAGGAGTCCGAAAAATCCTGGAAATACGATAAAGAAGTTTTTGTGGCGGCCTGGAAGTCCGCCGGCGGCAATATCAGCCGGCTTTCCCAAATTCTTGGGGTGAGCAGGGTGACTTTGTACCGTTATTTGCGTAAGTATAATTTGGATGTATGATGGACAGTAAGTTGTATAGTAATTTTATAGTCGCAGTGAATGCGGTTCTGCCCATGGCAGTGCTGATGCTCATTGGTATGCTTATCAAGAAGCGTAACTGGCTGAATCAGGGGGAACTGAAGCGTTTGAACGGGGTGATTTTCAAGGTTTTCTTCTTCTTCATGCTGTTCAATTCCACTTATCATGCCACCATCAACGATTACAGGCCCCATTTGTTGGTGTATGCCATTACATCTGTTTTGGTGCTGTGGACTGCGACCTGGTGTTTCAGTTGTTGGGTTACAAAGGATCCCCGCCAGCGGGGAGCAATGATTCAGAACCTTTACCGGTCCAATTTTGTCATTATGGGTTATCCCGTGGTGGTAAATATGTTCGGTTATGAAAATGCAGGTGTTACTGCCATGCTGGTGGCGGTGGTTGTGCCTGTGTATAATGTGCTGGCGATTATTACTTTCGAATATTTCCGTGGGGGCAATTTGAGTTTCGGGTCCATGCTCAAGGAGGTGCTTCTGAACCCCATGGTGCTCGGATTTCTATCGGCGGGGGCAGTGCGTCTTGTTGGCATTGTGCTGCCTGTTTTTATGGATAAATTGGTGGTGCAGTTGGGGCTTATGACATCTCCTTTGGCCCTGATTGTGCTGGGTGCATCTTTCAGCGGCATGGGGAAACCAAATTGGTTACAGGTGATTATTTCTGTGGCGGGACGGCTGATTGTCATCCCGGCCATTATGTTGCCTGTGTCCTATTGGTTCGGTTTCCGTGGGATTGAGTTTGCCTCCATGCTGGTGATGTTCGGCGCACCTACGGCGGTCATTTCCTATGCCGTGGCCCAGATGATGGGCGGGGATGATGTGCTGGCGGGCAACAGCGTTGTCTATTCTACAGCGTTAAGCTGTTTCACACTCTTCTGTTGGATTTTTTTGTGGAAAACCCTGGGAGCGTTTTGACACGTTTTGACAACTAAATAAGAAGGAGGAACAAATGCTTATTCGTGCGTTGGGTCTTTTGGGCGGTGTGGCACTCTTTATGTACGGCATGCAGCTGATGGGTGAAAACCTTCAGCGTGTCGCAGGAGCGAAGCTGCAAAAGATTCTGGAGAAACTCACGGGAGTTCTTGTCATGGGCGTTGCCCTTGGCACGGTGGTGACGGCGGTGCTGCAGGCCTCCGGTGCTACCATCGTTATGGCCATCGGCCTTGTCAATGCGGGGATGCTTACCCTGCAGCAGGCCTTTGGTGTTACTATGGGTGCCTGCATCGGTACCACTATGACGGGTCAGTTGGTGGCTTTCAAGCTGACGGATTATGTTATGGGCATAGTGGTCATCGGCTATCTTATGCAGGCCTTTGCGGGCCGCAGCAAAACCCACAGTTTGGGTATGGTAATTTTGGGTTTCGGCATTTTGATGACGGGTATGGAACTGATGGGTGCGGCTATGAGGCCCCTGGCGACGGAGCCCTGGTTCACCCGGTTCATTGTGCAGGTCAGCGAACATCCGGTGCAGGCCATGCTCTTTGGTGTATTGGTGACTATACTGATGCAGTCCAGTTCCGCCTCCATTGGTGTGCTGATTGCTTTGGGTATGAACGGCCTGATAACCTTTGATGCGGCCATTCCCATTATGTTGGGGGCCAATATCGGCTCCGCATCTCCTGCGGTGCTGGCTTCCATCAGCGGTACCCGCACGTCCCAAAGGTTGGCCCTGGCCAATGTGCTGTTCAAGGTGGTGGGCGTGGTTGTAGCCATGTGTCTGTTGCCTCAGTTTGCCGAGGTCATCCGCTGGATTTCCCCGCGTCATAATATCGCCAGGGAGATAGCCAATGCCCATACGGTATTCAATTTGGTGCTGACGGGGTTTTTCTTGCCCTTGACAAATGTCTTTTTGCAGTTTGTGGAGCGTTTGCTGCCGGAGCAGGGGGACATCGTTCCCATGAAGCCGGTTTACTTGGACGAAAAAATGCTTCATACTCCCGGTGTGGCTATAGGGCTGGCCACCAAGGAAGTGCTCCGCATGGGGTATATTGCCCGCAAAAATGTGGTATTTGCCTTTGATTCTTTGAATCGGTTCAACAAGAAGAAGGTGAAATATGTTCTGGCCCATGAGCCGGTTATTGACAAACTGGAGACGGATATTGCCAGCTATCTCACTAAAATTGCCTATACGGAACTGACGGAGGAGATGTCCGAAAAGCATACGGACCTTTTGCATGTCATCAACGATTTGGAACGTATCGGTGACCATGCTCAACTTTTGGCGGAACGTAGCGGTCAAATTCTTGATGAACAGATTATATTTAGTGAAGACGCCAAGAAAGAATTGCGTCTGATGGCTAAAATGGTGGTGGATGTGAACAGTTTGTCTCTCAGGGCTCTGGCAAATAATGATGTCAAGTTGGCTATGCAGGCGGTGAACAGGGCCCAGGATGTTAAGGAGTATCAGAAAATTATCCGTGAAAATCATATCACCCGTCTGAATAAGGGCCAGTGTAGTCCGGAGAACGGGGCCATGCTGATGGAATTGCTCATTAATATGAAGCGGGTCAGTGACCACAGCAAGAATATTGCCCAGCTGGTCCGGGGCGTATTTGAAGGGGCATAAAGCAAAAAGTCGGTGTAAAAAATGTGGTAATCCACAAAAAGTCGGCGTAAAAAGTGTAAAAATCCGCAAAAAGTCGTTGAACTTTTTGTTAGTGAGATTGTTGACATAAGGGAGGAAGAAAAGAGAAATGAAGATTTTGGTTTTGAATTGCGGCAGTTCGTCCATCAAATATCAGCTTTTGGATATGGCGACGGAGACCCTGATTACCAAGGGTTTGGTGGAGCGTATCGGTCTGAAGGACAGCGTGCTGAAATACACCGTGGAGGGTGTCCAACGTAAGATTGAGCGGGATATCCCCGGCCACAGCGAGGGCATTTCCCTGGTTTTGGATGTGATTTCCAAGGGGGAGCATAGGGTTATCGACAGTTTGGATGAAATCACCGCTGTGGGGCATCGGGTTACCCATGGTGGGGAGAAGTTCAAAGATTCCGTGGTGATTACGGATTCTGTTATCAAGGATATTGAGGCCTGCATCCCCATTGCACCTTTGCACAATCCGGCCAATTTGGAGGGCATTTATGCCTGCCGCAAGCTGATGCCGGACACTTTGCAGGTGGCGGTGTTTGATACTGCCTTCCATCAGACCATGCCGGAGAAGGCCTACATGTACGGTCTGCCCTATGACCTGTACAAGAAGTATGGTGTGCGTCGCTACGGCTTCCATGGCACTTCCCATCGCTATGTGACGGAGCAGACCGCCAAACTCATGGGGAAAAAGCCGGAGGATTTGAAACTGGTCATTTGCCATTTGGGCAACGGGGCCAGTGTTACGGCGGTGAAAAACGGCAAATCCGTGGATACCAGCATGGGCTTTACGCCTTTGGAGGGATTGATTATGGGTACCCGTTGCGGCGAGATTGACCCGGCTCTGGTGTGCTTCATTATGGAGCATGAGGATATGACCGCCAAGCAGGTTTCCCGCTATTTGAACAGCAAGTCCGGCGTTTTGGGCCTGTCGGAGATTTCCAGCGATTTCAGGGATTTGGAAGATGCGGCCATTGCGGGGGACGAGCGGGCGGAGATGACCATCAATGCTTTTGCCTATCAGGTTGAAAGATATATTGGTGCCTATATCATGGTCATGAACGGTGCGGATGCCATTGTTTTCACTGCCGGTTTGGGTGAGAATTCCCCCTATGTCCGGGCCAAGGTTTGTGCGGATTTGGATTATCTGGGTTCCAGATTGGATGCGGCCCGCAACGAGAAGGGTGAGAAGACCAGAAAAATCAGTACGGACGATTCCAAGGTGGCGGTTTACGTGGTGCCCACCAATGAGGAAATCATGATTGCCCGGGAGTGCAAACGTTTCCTGAACAAATAAGGCAATAAAAAACATCATCTCCTTTGTTGGGGATGATGTTTTTTATTGCTCCAATGTGTTGGCCAATGCGGCGAATTCCTGCAGGGTGAGGGTTTCCGCCCGGCGTTGGCCGTCAATGCCCGCCCTGGTCAGCCAGGCCTTCACTTCTTCGCTTGTGAGCCCCATGTTTTTCAGCGAGTTGTTCAGCATCTTACGCCGCAGGGAGAAGGCCGCCTTAACCACCCGGAAGAAGGCATCCTCGCTTTGCAGTTGCACCGGCGGGACGCTTCTTTTTTTGCACACCAGCACTGCGCTTTCCACATTGGGGGCGGGCAAAAAGGATGAGGAAGGAACTTTGAAGGCAATCCTGGGTTCTGTGTAGTATTGCATGGCCACGCTGAGGGCTCCGTATTCCCTGCCGCCGGGTTCTGCGGTCATCCGCTCCGCCACTTCCTTCTGCACCATGACCACCATCC
>JAKSOM010000056.1 GCA_024405585.1 Acidaminococcaceae bacterium
AACACCGCCGCCAAACTGATTTGTACCGCCAAAACAGAAAATACATGGGCCTCATGAAAACGTTTGGCCCCCACTTCAATCCCCACCAGAATGGTGACTGCCAGAGAAATGCTACAGGGAATCATATACATGACAGTACAAAAATTGGTGGCCGCCATATCCGCCGCAATATAGGCGGTGCCAAATTTGGCGATGAGAAAAGCAGTCAGGGCAAAACAGCCGCATTCCAGGAAAATGCAACAACCCAGGGGGATGCCAATACGCAAATATTCCCAAAATGCCGAGGCATTAAAGCGAATATTTCTGAAGACCCCATATTCCCTTAGTCCCGGCAAATAATAGACGCTCCAGGCATAAAAGAAAAAGATAATCCAATAGGTGATGCCCGTAGCAATGCCCGCTCCTATGCCGCCATAGGCCGGCACAAATCCCAAGCCAAAGATGAAGATGTAATTCAAAACCGCATTGATGGGCAAAGCCGCCAAAAAAATCTTCATGGAAAGGTCCGTGTGCCCCAAACTATCCACCAATGACCGCAGGGGCCCCACCAAAAAGAAGGGCAGCACCCCCGCCCCCACGCTGATGCCGTACCAGTAGGCCACATGGATGACATCCGGTTCCAGCTCCATATATTCATAGAAAAAGTCCACGCCTAAAACAAAGAAGCCCAGAACAACCGCTGCGAAGAAGAATGCCAAAAAGAAGCCCTGTTGCACCACCCGGGGAATATCCTCCTTTTTCCCTGCTCCAATGAGTTGGGCAACAATGGGGGTGCAGGCCATCAAAGCCCCGCCCAAGCCGGCCCTGAAGGGCATCCAAAAATTGCCCGCCATGGCCGTTCCCGCCAACTCCACGGCCCCTGCCTGACCGCTCATGCTGGCATCAAAAAAATTCATGCCGAACATGGCTAATTCAGTAGCTATCAAGGGTAACAAAAGGCCAAGCAGACGCTTGACCCTTGACCTATATTCCTGTGCGTAAAATCTAATCATTGCCGGTTCCTTCCAACTGCTCCAAATAACATTGCTTCTCCCTGATGGTGAGTCCCAAACGATGGAACCGCATCAGGGTGGAACGGTGACCGATGCTCACCACCGTGGTGGCCGCCAAATACTCATCCAAATTTTCGTACATGATTCTTTCCGTAGTTTCGTCCAAAGCGCTGGTGGCCTCGTCCAAGAAGAGCCATTCCGGAGCGATGAGCAGGGCCCTGGCAAACGCCACCCGCTGCTGCTCTCCCACGCTCAGCACATGGCTCCAATCCGCCATTTCTTCCAATTTGTCACTCAAATATTCTATCTTGCAACGTGCCATCATCAGCTTGATGGTGGCATCATCCGCCCGGGAACTGGGATAGGTCAACACTTCCCTCAGTGTCCCCAAGGGCAAATAGGGCTTTTGGGGGATGAACATAATCTTTTCCTGGGGCGGCAGGATAATCTTACCCGCCACATAGGGCCAAATGCCGCTGATGGCCCGAAGCAAAGTGGATTTGCCGCAGCCGGAAGGTCCTTTAATCAAAACATTGCTGTGGGGCTGCAATACAAAATTGGCATCCTCAATGAGCACCCTGCCATTGGGCAGGGAAACCCTCAGCCCCTCAACCCCCACCATTTCATCAGCACGGAACTCCGGCTTGTAGCCAGCCACTTCATCCGGCGTATTGTTCATATGCCGATAGACGAGGGAAAGACGCATGGTCACCGCCTGCCACTCCGCAATGCTGGCATAGGAATCCACAAAAAAACTCAAAGAATCCTGCACCCTGCCAAAGGCGCTGCTGACCTGCATCAAACCGCCCAAAGTAAATTCCTTGGCCAGATAACGGCTCATGGCCACCACAAAGGGGAAGATGATGGCCAGCTGACCATAGACGGAATTGAAGAGAATCAGCCATTTCTGCCGGTTCACCAACCGCCAGAAATTGGCCAGCAAATCCCTGAACCTGCTAATCAAAATGCCCTGCTCCCTGTCTTCACCCCTGTAGAAAGCCACGGACTCCGCCGCCTCACGCATACGAATCATGCTGAAGCGGAAATCTGCTTCGTAACGCTGTTGCACATAGTTCAGCTCCACCAATTTTTTGCCCACCACATGAGCCAGCCAAGTGCCGATGCAGGCATAAACAAAGGATGCCCAAAACAAATAACCGTGGATATGCCAGGTCCTGCCGAACAGATTCACATCCAACACCCCGCTGAGAGTATAAAGAATGGCTATGAAACTCAAAAGGGTGGTCAGGGCCTTGATAAAGTCCACAAACAAACTCAGGGTCATGGTGACGAAGAGCTTCACATCCTCACTGATACGCTGGTCCGGATTATCCGTAGACGCACCAAACATCTGCAAATTGTAATAGGTTTTGTTTCTCAGCCATTCATCAATAAACCTGACCGTAAGCCATTCCCGCCAATGCATAATCAAACTCTGACGGAGATAATAGGCCGCCACCGCCAAAAAGATATAGATG
Organism: Acidaminococcaceae bacterium; assembly: GCA_024405585.1. Classification (GTDB taxonomy): domain Bacteria; phylum Bacillota; class Negativicutes; order Acidaminococcales; family Acidaminococcaceae; genus Phascolarctobacterium_B. The sequence continues at coordinate 2,471 of JAKSOM010000056.1, forward strand.
AAGGCCAGCCAAGTGAAACGCCACAGTTCGCTGTAAATCTTCTCCGCATTGTATTCCTGCAAAGCGCTGTAAAAACTGTTGTACCAATGGTTGAGCTGCACCAACATATAGACAATGCCCAGCGTCATAACCATTACCGTAATAAAAAGCAACCAGGCCCTTTTCCAATCGTCACCGGTGAAATAGGCCTTGGTCAAAACCCAGGCGTCCTTGAAAAATTCTTTGCTGAAAATAAACTTCTTGTCCATTTGCTACTTACCCAACTCCGCCAAGCCCCGACGAAACTCCGCAACCCCGCCCATGCTTGGATGTCGAAGCGCTACGCACTCCACCCCAAAAGCGGACAGGGTCTGTTGGCATTTTTTGCCGATGGCCACCACCCGGGCTTGGGGATGCAACTGTTGCAACTCATAAAAATATCTGAAACCAATCCTAAGTTCCTCCTGACTTGGGGTCCGATTAGTCAAAACATTACCCTCCTGATGGGGATGAAAGGGGAAAATGTTCCACAGAAAAACCTTTCCCACATCAAAACCATAGTCCTGCAAGCCCTGCCACACCACCGTATCCGTGGGCTCATTGAACCCCTTCTGCTGCAAAACCTTGTTTGCGAGTTTCGCCGGGTCGCTGGTCCTTTGGGCCACATAGTCGCCAAAAATCATCTGGGGCTTCACCTGGTGATATCCCAAAAGCATCCTTTCGCATGTCAGAGCCACACCGCTGAAATGACCCCCCTGATAGCCCAACGCCTCGCCCATAAAAATGTAATCCACTTCGGGCCTCAGTGCCATATAAACCGCCAGATTCATACGGCGTACCGTGGGAGCAACAACGCCCACATCATATAACAAATCTGATTCTCCCCAGGGATTAAAGACATTCTTTCCCCTATATTCACTTAGTTTGGCAACAAAATCCTGTTCCGTCATTTATCAAATCACTGCCTCCACCGACTTGATTGCCACTTCAATCTGGTCATCATCCGGCTGCCGGGTGGTAAGTTTCTGCAAGAGCAAACCGGGCATAATGGCCGCATGTACCAATGGATTTTGGCAATGGAATCCGGCATAACGAATGGCCTCATAACTGATTCCCGCAATCACCGGCATAAAAAGTAAACGGCTTGCAATGCGGGTCAAAAGGTCCGGCCACCCGAAGAAAGCGAACACAAACATACTGATGAGCATCACTATCATCAAAAAATTGGTACCGCAACGGGGGTGCAGGGTACTTTGCTTACGCACATTCTCCACCGTCAGGGGCAGGCCTGCCTCATAGGTAAAGATGGTCTTATGCTCCGCCCCGTGATACTGGAACACCCGCCGGATGTCATCCATCATACTAATGGCCACCACATAAACAAGAAAAATCAGCATCCGCATCAGCCCTTCGGCCAAATTCAGCCAAATGGGGTCCATTATCACACCATGTAAAAAACGCATGGACCAAGTGGGGACAACAATAAACAGCCCCACCGCCATAGTCACAGAAACCAGCATGGTAGAAATCACTTCCGTAGAAGTCATCTCTTCCTCCGTCCCCTCCGAAGTAAGCTGAGCACTCCGCTGCAAAGCCCCCAAACCATCCTTCAGGGACTCAAACAAAACAATCACCCCCCGGATGAAGGGCTTATTCAAAAGCGGATATTTATCTCTAATGGTTGCAGCCGGCTTGGTTTCCACAGAAATGGTCCCATCAGGAAGACGCACGGCAATACTGACAAGCTCCTTGCCCCGCATCATTACCCCTTCAATGACCGCCTGACCGCCAATATTAAATTTTGCCATGCTCACTACCTCTAAAGAAAAGCACGCCAGAGGCGTGCTTTTCGATTATTTTTCCTTACCATAGCGTTTATTAAATCTCTCGACGCGACCACGGGCTGCTGCAGTACGTTGTGCTCCTGTAAAGAAAGGATGGCACTTAGAGCAAACATCCACGCGAATCTCGTCCTTCACGCTACCACTCATAAAGGTATTGCCACAAGCACATGTTACCTTTACTTCTTTGAATTTCGGATGAATCTTTTCTTGCATTTACTTTTTCACCTCATTTCCGCATCGAGATAAATCATAGCCATATAATATTACCACATTACCGGTAAGTTGGCAACAACAATTTACTCTTTTTTTACAACATTAACGTCCCTGTAGTGACTGAGACCGGTACCGGCCGGAATCAGCTTGCCGATGATAACATTTTCCTTCACACCCTTTAAATGGTCAACCCTGCCCTGGATGGCGGCACTGGTGAGAACTTTAGTAGTTTCCTGGAAGGATGCGGCACTCAAGAAGGAATCCGTAGCCAGGGATGCCTTAGTGATTGGCAAAAGAATACTATGCCCTGTGGGCGCTTCAATGCCGTTCTTTTCCGCCTGTTTACGCACTTCATTAAACTCTAAAATTTCCATATCCGTTCCAGGCAGCAAATCCGTACCGCCGCAATCATCAACACGAATCTTACGCATCATCTGACGAACGATAACTTCGATATGCTTGGAGTTGATATCAACGCCCTGGGAGTGGTATTCCCCCACAACTTCGCCAACCATATAGTCCTGGGCAGCCCTCATGCCGGACACTCTCAGAATATCATGGGGATCCAGAGAGCCGCCAATCAGCTTCTGACCTTTCTCCACCATTTCCCCTTCCTCCACCAAAAGTTTGGCGGTATAAGAAATGTTGTAAGAAGTACTACCCCCATCTTTATTGCTGATGGTAATCTTTCTAATCTTTTCCTCATCTTTGACGGAAACAACCCCCGCCTCTTCGGCAATAATGCCGCAGGCCTTAGGTTTGCGTGCTTCAAAAATTTCCTCGACACGGGGCAAACCCTTAGTAATATCATCCGCACCGGCAACACCGCCCGTATGGAAAGTACGCATGGTCAGCTGGGTACCGGGTTCGCCAATGGACTGAGCTGCAATAATACCTACCGCTTCACCCACATCAACGTTCCTGCCAGTAGCCAAATTCATACCGTAACACTTACGACAAACACCATGTCTGGACTGACAGGAGAGTACGCTACGAATCTTCACCCTGGTATTGGCTTTGCAGATATCTTTGGCAATATCGTCAGTAACATAGTCATTGATGTGATAAACCACGCCACTGGCGCCTTTGATATCTTCCGCCAAATTGCGGCCAATGATACGGTCTTCCAATGTCTCCACCACGTTCTCCTGGTCCCCGTCCTTCTTAACAATGGCTTCGATATAGATACCAGGCACATCATTGTGACGAATGCTGAATTCATAGACCTCCAACCCGTCAAGAATCTTATCCACCGCCTCAGCAGTAACCTTAGCCCCGGCAGGAACAACTTCGTTGCCGGCTCTATCCACCACCGCATGGGCAAACTCCAATTTCTTGTCCTGGCCGAATTGCTCCAATATAATTTCCTTCAGCTTGGCAACTACAACTTCCTGCTTAATGCTGATGATAACTTCCTCGTTCTCATCACTGTCTTCTTTCTTCAGTACCAGGGACTCAACGCCCGCATTCAACCAGCGGTCATAATTTTCGGAATTAACTTCCACATCCGCCTCGTAGAGGATGGTGTCGTCGTCCTTCTTCTTGGTAAAAGCAGTAGTGCGTCCCAGGCATTTTGCTTTGATCTTATCCTTGCTCATGCCCAGCTGCTTACGTACGATGTCAGCATATCCTCTGGCAACATTGAAAATCTCCACATCGCAATCATCATCATGAACAATGACATCGTTAGCCACATCCACCAGACGACGGGTAAGATAACCGGAGTTGGCCGTCTTCAATGCGGTATCGGACAAACCTTTACGGGCGCCGTGGCTGGAAATAAAGTATTCCA
>JAKSOM010000057.1 GCA_024405585.1 Acidaminococcaceae bacterium
CACCCCGTCACAAAGGATTTCTTCTTTCGCTTCCGTAACCCTGTCCATAATTTCCAACCCGGCAAAATTACCCTCCCGCTCAATAATCCCTTTGGTCTCCTTGACCATAAGAACGGAAATATTGGTACGGCTCCGGACCTGCTCCACCAGTTTGCTTTCCGCCTGGAATTCATCAAAGAAATGAATGATAACCACTTCCCGGCACCGCTCCGCCAAAAACAAAGCATTGGTAAGAGCCGTATTGCCGCCGCCGACAACCGCAACTTTTTTCCCGGCATAGAAAGCCCCGTCACAAACACCGCAATAGGACACACCCCTACCTACAAACTCATCCTCTCTGGGCAAACCCAAATGGCGGTGTCGGGCACCGGTGGCAAGTATCACGGATTTGCCCACATAAAGTCCTATATCCGTTTCCACAGAGAAGGATTCACCCTCCGCATGCAGAATTCCCGTAACTTCCGCACTGACCAGCTCCGCCCCCGCATCCATGGCCTGCTGGGCCATCTGATTGCCCAAGTCCATGCCACTGATATGGGCACAGGCAGGATAATTGTCAACCACAGGGGTATAGAGTATCTGCCCCCCAAAAGATTCCTTTTCCAAAACCAGAACTGTGCGTCCCGCCCTGGCTGCATAAATGGCGGCAGTCAACCCCGCAGGCCCGCCACCAATAACAACTACATCGTAAATCATATTTTTGCTCGCCTTTACTCACTTAAAATTTCCGGACCGTTTTCCGTAATCAGGATGGTGTTTTCCCATTGGGCGGACAAGCTGCCGTCCGCAGTGTGAACTTCCCAATTTTTGAATCCGCTCTCATAATAATCTTCCGTACCCATATTAATCATGGGTTCCACAGTAATAACCATACCCGGCACCAGCACCATGCCTTCGCCCCGCCTGCCTGCGTGACAAATAAAGGGATCTTCCCAGCTGGCCAGCCCCACTCCGTGACCGCCATACTCCAGCATTACGCTGTAACCGTGCTTACGGGCATAGGGAGCAATGGCCGCCCCAATGTCTCCAACCGTATTCCATGCCTGTGCCGCCCGAATGCCCCGGCGCATACACTCCCTGGTCACATTCACCAAATCCTTGGCCTCCTTAGACACCCGCCCCATCATAAACATGCGGCTGGCATCACCAAAATAACCGTCCAACTCCGTGGTCAGATCCACATTGACAATATCCCCGTTTTTCAATACATAGTCACTGGGGATACCATGACAAATTACATCATTGACACTGGTACAACAACTCTTGGGATAACCCATAAAACCCAAATCCGAAGGCCTCCCACCATGACTGACAGTATACTCATAGACAATTTTGTCAATTTCGTTGGTCTTCATACCCACTCTGATATGCTTGGCAACTTCATCCAATATGGTGCTGTTAAGTTTGCAGGCCTTTCTGATGCCGGCAATCTGCTCCCCGTTTTTTATCATCTCCGGCCCTGGCACCTCCCTACCCTGGGCCTTCAATTCCGCCAATCGTGCTTCAGCTTCTGCCATATCCCTGTCTCCTAACAAGATTTGCTATAATACATTATGGTATTATAGCAAGATTCCCGCAGTTTTGCTATAATATCCAACAATAGTTTGATGTGAGGTTGCAAATGGAGTTTTATTCTTATTTTGTTGATTTGGTATTGCATCTGGACAAACATTTGCCGGAAATTATGGCTGCCTATGGCAGCTACATATATTGCATCCTTTTTCTGGTAGTGTTCTGCGAAACCGGGTTAGTAGTTACCCCCTTCCTGCCCGGGGACTCACTGCTCTTCGCCTGTGGCGCCATCGCTGCCATTAATCCTGACGGGATGAACATCACCACCATTGTCATCATCTTCCTGGTGGCCAGCGTCATCGGTGATGCCTGCAACTACGAAATAGGCAAACATGTGGGGCTGAACCTGGTGGAAATCACCCACGGTTTCGTAAAACAGGAACATATTGAAAAGGCCCAGGCCTTCTATGCCAAACACGGGCACAAGGCCATCTTCCTGGCCCGTTTTGTTCCCATCGTCCGCACCTTTGCCCCCTTTGTAGCAGGCATCGGCAAAATGCACTATTTCACCTTCGCCAAGTACAATGTGGTGGGTGCCATCGTCTGGGTGGGGCTCTTCGTGGGCGGCGGTTATTTCTTCGGCAATATACCCATTATAAAAAACAATTTTTCTTTGGTCACCATTACCATCATTTTGGTATCCGTTTTACCGGTTATCATAGAGTTCATCAGAAACAGGAAGTGATACCACGAAAGACATGACCTCCGGAGCACCACTCCGGCTTATTTTCCCCTTTATGGTGCCGCTTTTGATCGGCAACCTGTTCCAACAACTTTACAATGTCAGCGATGTGATTATCGTAGGCCGTATGTTAGGTGTGGAAGCCCTGGCAGCCGTAGGGGCCGCCTCCCCTCTTTTTCTGCTTACGGTTTTTGTTACCTTTGGCCTCTCCAGCGGCTTCAGCGTCATCACCGGCCAGCGTTTCGGCGCCAAGGATATGGACGGGGTGCACCGCAGCATTGCCAGCTGCATCACCCTCAGCATCATCTGTGTTACCCTCATCGTTATCTTCTACAATATCATCATCGACCCCCTGATGGTCTGGACCAATATCCCAGCCAACCTGGTGGGCATGTCCAAATCCTATATCATGATTATCGTCAACGGGCTCTGGGCCATGATGGCCTACAACCTTTTGGCTGCCATTATGAGGGCCCTGGGGGACAGCAAAACACCCCTCTACGCCTTGATTCTTTCCACTTTGGTGAACATCCTTCTTGCAGTCACCTTCATCGGTCCTTTGGGCTGGGGGGTGCCCGGCTCCGCCTACGCCCTGGTCATCGCTCAAAGCATCAGTGCCTGCTTCTGCATTACCTATATCTACATCAATAATAAAAATCTACGTCTGAGTGCCAAGGATTTCACCTTGAATCCAAAGGAGCTGTGGGAACATTTCCGGATGGGCATGCCCATGGCAATACATTTTTCCATTCTGGGTCTTGGCATCCTCTTTATGCAAACCGTCACCAATACCTTCGGTGCGGAAACCATCGCCGGTTTCACTGCCAGCATCCGGGTGGAACAATTAGCCACCCAACCCCTGGTCAGTGCGGGGCTTACCATGGCGGTCTTCACCGCCCAGAACTATGGTGCCCGTAAATTTAACCGTATCAGGGAAGGGGTCAAAAAAATGAGTTTGTGTTCCCTTGCCTACGGTCTTGTGGCCACCGTCATCATCTTCACACAGGGTGAAAATGTGGTGCGTCTGTTCCTGGACAACCCCAGCAAGGACGTAATGAACGCCGCCCATCTATATTTTACCTACAGCATTCCCTTCTACTTTTTCTTAGGCCAGATTTTCATCTACCGCAACACTCTACAGGGACTGGGAATGGGCTTTTTGCCCATGTGCGGTGCCATTGTGGAACTCATAACCCGTTGCGGCAGCGCCCTCTTCCTGACCCCCATCCTGGGTTTTATGGGTGTATGCCTGGCCGAACCCATCAGTTGGTTCGGTTCCAGCTCCCTTTTCGCCGGGGCCTACTTCTATTTCATCCGCATTTTGGAGAAAAAAGCGAAATAAATTTTCTGACATATTTTCGCCACATCTTTCAGCTACAATTTAGCCAAGCAAAGGAACACCGATGCTAAAACAAAAAAAGTTTGAAAAGGAGTGATGAAAATGATGAACGCAAAGAAAATGATGTTGACCTCTATCGTACTGGGTGTCCTCTCCGCTACAGCGGTGTTTGCCAAAGAAGCCCCCAAATGTCCAAAGGCCCTGGAACTTACACCTCAGCAATGGGAAGTGCTCAAAACCATGAAGCCGGCCCAACAGAAAATGGCCTTCACCCAGGGGGTACGCCAAAACATGGTCAAAGAAAAAATGGCCGCACTGACACCGGAGCAAAGAGCAGAAGTTGAGTCCTTTATCAAAGAAAGCAGGGAACACAGAAAGAAAATGATGGAACGCATGGGCAAAATGACCAAGGAACAAAAAGAAGCCATCCGCCTGCAAATGCCGCCCATGCACAAACATATGCGACATTTCGGCAAGATGCATGGCAAAGGACATTTTGCACCGCCACACATGATGCCGCCCTGCAACCAGGAAGCCAAGTAAAGAAAACACAACAAGCAAAAGCCGCTTACGACCAAATCGTAAGCGGCTTCCTTGTTATTCTTCATTCAGCCAATTTCTGCAAAAGCATCACATTCGCCACCACCCCGACCCCGCCGGGAACAGGGGAGTAGGCACTGGCCTTTTGGTAGCAATCAGGAGAAACATCCCCCACAATACCCTCAGGCGTAACATTGATACCCACATCAATCAGCACCGCCCCCTCCTTCACCATGGAGGGCTTCACAAATCCGGCCCTGCCCACCGCCGCAATCAGAATATCTGCTGCGGCAGTCACTTTCGCCAAATTTTTGGTATGGGAATGGCAGACGGTAACCGTACAATTTTCCTGCAAAAGCAAATTTGCCCCCGGCTTACCCACCACATTGCTGCGGCCGATGACCGCCGCCCGTTTGCCCTCCAACTCCACCCCGTAGTAACGCAATATGGCAAGACAGGCCCTGGCGGTGGCAGGAGCCCAAGGGCTTCTGCCGGCATAAAATTCACCGATGTTACCACTGTTCAAACAATCCAAATCCTTGACAGCAAGGATGGCATCCGCAATTTTATTCTCATCAATCTGCTCCGGCATGGGAAAAAGGGGCATAATGCCATGAACTGTTTCTGAGGCATTCAGCTTGTCAATGGTTGCCAGCACATCTTTTTCAGCAACATTGCCGGGGAAACGATAAACCTTTACATCCCCACCCAAGGCCTCCGTCAGCTTGACGATGGTCTTGCTATAGGCAACACTGGCCCCATCCCCGCCAACCAAAAGCAATGCCAATGTCCTGCCCTTGACCTTCGGTGCAATCCGTTCCTTATATGCCTCCGCTACCGGTTTGCCGTACAATATTTTTTGCATTTCAGAACAAGCCGCTGATGACCCCATCATCGGAAACGTCAATCTTCTCCGCCGCAGGAACAGGAGGCAGACCGGGCATGGTCATAATATCCCCGGTGAGCACCACCACAAACCCGGCACCGGCGCTGATACGGCAATTCTTAATGGTAACTTTGAACCCTGTGGGACGGCCAAGTTTGTTCTGGTCATCACTGAAGGAATACTGGGTCTTGGCCATGCAAACGGGCAGCTTGCCATAGCCCAAACGCTCAAAATCAGCCAGTGCCTTTTCCGCATCCGCACTGTAATTCACTCCGTCGGCGCCATAAATTTCCCGGGCCACGGTCTCAATCTTCTCTTTCAAACTCATCTCATCCGGATAAATGGGTTTGAAATCGGCAGTACCACCCTCCGCCAGCCGGACAACTTCCTTGGCCAAATCAATGCCGCCTTCACCGCCCCGGGCAAAAACATCACTCAAAGCCACGTTCACACCATGTTTTGCACAATGGGCACGTACCGCTTCCAATTCCTCCGGAGTATCCTTGGCAAAAATATTGATGGCAACTACCAGCGGCACGCCGTACTTCTTCACGTTCTCAATATGTTTTTCCAGGTTTGGCAAGCCTTTGATAACCGCCTCCACATTGGGTGTTGCCAATTCCTTTTTGTTCACGCCGCCATGCATTTTCAAAGCCCGCACTGTGGCAACCAAAACCACCGCATCGGGCTTCAAACCGGCGTAACGGCACTTAATATCAAAAAATTTCTCCGCACCCAAATCAGCCCCGAAACCTGCCTCCGTAATAGTATAATCCGCCAGCCGCATTGCGGTCTTGGTGGCCATCACACTATTGCAGCCATGGGCAATATTGGCAAAGGGGCCGCCATGAATAATGGCAGGCACATTCTCAATAGTTTGCACCAAATTGGGCTTCATAGCGTCTTTCAAGAGAGCAGCCATCGCACCCTGGGCTTTAATCTGGCCTGCGGTGACAGGGTTCCCGGAATAATCATAAGCCACAATAATCCGACTGAGCCGTTCCTTCAAATCATGTAAATCCCGGGCCAGGCAAAGTATGGCCATAACCTCGGAAGCCACCGTGATATCAAAACCGTCCTGACGGGGAACACCATGGGCCTTGCCGCCCAAACCAACCACAATCTGACGCAACTCCCGGTCGTTCA
>JAKSOM010000058.1 GCA_024405585.1 Acidaminococcaceae bacterium
GTTTGCAGTGGTGGCCTTTGGCGGTGCGGCAAGAACCGCCTGGGATGCGGTAACCATGGCCAGGGCGGAGGGCCTGAAGGTGGGCCTGGTTCGTCCTATCACCATTTGGCCTTTTGCTGAAAAACAGATGGTGGAATTGGCCGGCAAGGTTAAGGGCATTCTGGTTCATGAATTGAATTGCGGACAATATGTTGGTGAAGTGGAGCGGGCTGTGAAGGGCAAGGTGCCCGTAATCAGTTACGGCAAATATGACAATGAGCCCGCAACTCCGGCTCAACTTTTGGCAGAGATTAAGAAAGCGATGGGAGGGGTAAAATAATGAGCAGTGAAGCATTGATTGAAAAATATTTCCGTCCCGGTCGCCTGCCCCATATCTGGTGCCCCGGCTGCGGCAACGGCATTGTTACCGGTTGCATGGTAAGGGCCATTGATCAACTGGGTTTGAACAAGGATGATGTGGCAGTAGTCAGCGGTATCGGCTGCAGCAGCCGTGCCAGCGGTTATCTTGATTTTAATACCGTACATAGCGCCCACGGCAGGGCTTTGCCCGTGGCCACCGGCGTAAAACTTGGCAACCCCAAGCTGAACGTTTTGGTGGTAACCGGTGACGGCGATTGCACCGCCATCGGCGGCAACCATTTGATTCATGCGGCCCGCCGTAATATTGATCTGACCGTGGTGCTTTTCAACAACAGCATTTATGGTATGACCGGCGGCCAATACAGCCCCATGACCCCCACCGGCAGCAAGGCTACCACCGCCCCCTATGCCACCATTGAACATGATTTCAACATCGTGGAATTGGTGAAGGCTGCAGGAGCAACCTTTGTTGCCCGTGGCACCACTTTCCATGCTCAACAGCTGGTGGATTTGATTAAGAAGGGCATTGAGCACAAGGGTTTCAGTTTGATCGAATGCGTATCCGCCTGCCCCACTTCCTTCGGCCGTCAGAACAAGATGGGCAATGCGGACGATATGATTCTCTGGCAAAGGGATCATGCTGTGATGGCTGCAGCTTGGGACAAACTCACCGAGGAGCAGAAGGCGGGCAAATTCCCCATCGGCGTACTCTATGAGGACAACAGCCGTATCGAATACACTGAGGCGTATGACGCATTGATTAAACGGGCACAGGAGGCAGCAAAATGAAAACAGAATTGAGATTTTCCGGTACCGGCGGTCAGGGCGTTATCACCGCCGCCATTATTTTGGCGGAGGCCGCATTGCACAATGACAAGAATGCCGTACAGAGTCAGGCCTACGGGCCTGAGGCCCGTGGCGGTTCCAGCAAGGCGGAGTGCATTATCAGTGACGGAGCCATTTATTTCAGCAAGGTCACTGCTCCCGATGTGCTTTTGGCTATGAGTCAGGAAGCGGCTGACAAATATAGCAAGGACCTGAAGGACGATTGCATCGTTATCACGGATAAGCTTTTTGTAACCAATGTTCCTAAAGTTAAGGGGAAGGTATATGAGTTGGACATCACCCGTGCCGCCAAGAATGAGTTGGGCAAAGCCCTGTTCAGCAATATCGTGGCTTTGGGTGCTGTGGTGGCCATTACCAAGATTGTCAGTGAAGAGTCCCTGGAGGCGGCTGTTCTGGCAAGGGTTCCCAAAGGAACGGAGGAGAAGAACAAGAAGGCCCTGGAGATTGGCAAGAAGCTGGCACTTGCGACTTGCTGAAAAGGTGTTGTTTGATTTTGATGTTGAGCAATTAAAGACATTGCTCACGACAGAGAAATTTGATAATGAATTACGCCGCCAAGCTCTTGCTTTGCGGCGTAAATTTTATGGTAACAGAATTTTTGTCCGTGGCTTGATAGAGTTCACCAACCATTGCAAAAACAACTGCTATTACTGCGGCCTGAGGCGGGACAACCGCAATTTGCAGCGGTACCGGCTGACTAATGAGGAAATTCTGACCTGTTGCCGTGAGGGTTACGGGTTGGGTTTCCGTACTTTTGTGTTGCAGGGGGGCGAGGACCCGTACTTCAGTGATGAAGTGCTGGTGCCTTTGGTGGCGGCCATCCGTAAGGAGTTTCCGGATGTGGCCATTACCCTGAGCGTAGGGGAGCGGAGCCGGGCCAGCTATCAGGCCCTTTATGATGCAGGGGCGGACCGTTATTTGCTCAGGCACGAAACGGCGGATGCCAAGCATTACCGGATGCTGCACCCCGCCGACCAGCGGCTGGCCAACAGAATCAGGTGTTTGAACGATCTGAAGGAAATCGGTTATACGGTGGGCAGCGGTTTCATGGTGGGGAGCCCGGGCCAGACCACTGCCATGCTGGTGGAGGACCTGCGGTTTTTGCAGAAGCTGCAGCCGGGGATGATTGGCATCGGTCCCTTTCTCAGCCACAGGGATACTCCTTTTGGAAATGAAAAAAATGGCAATCTGCAACTGACTTTGCGATTGATTGCCATTTTGAGGATTATGTTCCCTTGTGCCTTGATTCCTGCCACCACGGCTCTGGCCACCCTGGCTGAAAACGGCCGTGAACTGGGGATGGAATACGGAGCCAATGTTTTGATGCCCAACCTTACGCCGGAGTGCCAGCGCAGCAAATATTCACTGTATGACAACAAAGTTACCACCGGCATTGAGGCGGCAGGACAACTGGCCGCCTTGAAACAGCGAATGTCCGCCGCCGGTTGGGAGATAGTGGTGGACAGGGGCGATCCGGTTAGTTATTGACGGATGACGGATGGAGAGGTTTTTCTTGACTATATATCATTTTGATGATATTATTCTGCTATAATTGTGTAGGAGGGATGATATGTTTATCAAAGCGTCAACGGCTCTGAGGAACAATTATTTGGAGATATCCAGATTGGCCCATCAGACAAACGAGCCGATCTATATTACACGTAACGGGGAAGGAGATCTGGTGCTGATGAGTATGGAGGCCTTCGAAAAGAGGGAGGAAGAGTTGGAGTTGGAAAAACAGTTGTGGAAGGCGGGCAATTCTTATCTGCACTCCGAAAAAAATTATTCCGTAGAAGAACTGGATGAGGCAATGTTAAGGGTTGCTGAGGAAGTTGGGCATGTCAAGAAAAAAATTTAAGGTTGTTATTTCCCAGTATGTGTATGATTCCATTTTGGCGCTTTATAGAGGGATTTGTCATGAAAGTTTGTCAGGTGCGGATCATGTACGCAGGGCATTGATTTCCGGGATGGAATCTCTGCAGGATTTTCCCGAAAGGTATCCCCGTTACGAGACCGAAGGGCTTAGGGACAGGCAGTTGCGAAAAATGGTTATTTTGAAACGCTACCTGGTGTTCTACGAAGTGGTGGGTGAAGAAGTCAGAATTTACCATGTGGTTGATGGAAAACGGGATTATGCTCATTTGTTGTAGGATGTTATTACTAAGAAGGTTGGCGTAAGGATGTAAAAAAATTTTCCTGCTGAATTTTTCAGCAGGAAAATTTTAGTTATTGCAATCCGTGCATGTTGAAGCCGTAGGGAAGTTTGAAGGCCTCATCGTTGCCCATCTGCAGGTATTTGTAGGCCATTTGGGCAGTGGCCCCAATCATTTTCATGCAGTATTTTTTTCTGTCTTTGCAGTTCCAATCTCCGAAGGGGGCGGAAATGCCTTTGCAGGTTACGGCCCCGTTGGCTTTGGCGAATTCGTGTACCATGGCGTTGTAGCGGCGGTAATATTTTTCCGCTACATCCATACCCCTTTGCATGGGGTCTTCTGTTTCCCAGCCCAAACGGCCGTATTTGGCTCCGTTGGCCATAACTGCACCGCTCAGGGCACCGCAGGTTTCGCCGCTGCCACCGATGCCGCCGCCGAAGCCGATGCACATTTTTACGGTTTCCCGGGGGATATCCAGGGCACCGGCATCAATTAGGGCCAAAAATACGCATTCCGTGCAGTTGTAGCCCGTCTTGAAATTGTTGATGGCCAGTTCGCTGACCAGCTGGAGCATTTCTTCATAAGTTTTCTTTTCAGACATAGTAACACCTCCCAAATATGATATAATTATAGCATATGAAGATGTGAAACGAAAGGGGTGGATACAATGAAAAAAGTGGTAATTGTTGGCGGTGTGGCTGCCGGTATGAAGACCGCAGCCAGGTTGCGCCGCCGTGACAAGGATGTGGAAATAACCGTTTTGGAGCGGGGCCCGGAGGTGAGTTACGGGGCCTGCGGCTTTCCTTATTATATTGGGGATGCGGTAAAGAATTTTGCCGCTTTCAATAGCGGCCCCCACGGAATGCGGGATCCGGAGTTTTTCCGCAGTGTGAAGGGCGTGAAGGTGTTGACGGGGCATGAGGTGTCGAAGATTGACCGTCAGGGAAAGATGGTGACGGTGAGGATTCTCTCCAGCGGGGAAGAGTTGTTCTTTCCTTACGACAAGTTGGTGTTGGCCACCGGCTCCACCCCCATCAAACTGAATGTTCCCGGGGAGGATTTGCCTGGCGTCCACAGTTTCTGGTTCCCCTGGGATGTGTTGAAGGTTAAAGAAGAAGTTACTGAGAATCGGGTAACAGACGTGGCCATTGTGGGTGCAGGGCTTATTGGCATGGAATTGGCGGAAAACTTCCGTAGGATTGGTTTGAATGTTCATGTTATCGAATTGCAGGAGCAAATCCTGCCCCAAATGCTGGACAAGGAACTTTCCGACTGGCTGCTTCTGCAGTTGAAAAATTCCGGCATCAATTTCCATCTTGGTGAAAAAACCCTTGCCATTTTGGGTAAGGACAGGGTTGAGGCCATCCAAACAGATAAAGCCACCATTCCTGTGCAAATGGTAATTGTGGCTGTGGGGGTGCACCCCAACAGCGAACTGGCCAAGGAAGCGGGGCTGGAGCTGGGGGTCAGGGATACCATCAGGGTAAACAGTAAACTGCAGACCAGCGATCCGGATATTTTTGCCGCCGGGGATGTGGCGGAGAATACCAATTTGGTCAATGGGTCCAAATGCTTCGCTCCCATGGGCAGCACCGCCAACAAGCATGGCAGGGTGATTGCGGATTATCTTGTAGGGGATGATGTGGAATTCCCCGGTGTGTTGCAGACCGGCATTTGTCAGATAATGAATCTCCAGGCCGGCAGTACGGGGCTGAACCGGCGTACCGCCGCTAAGGATATGGATGTGGCCAGTGTTACCGTTCCCGGCTTTGACCGGCTTGGCTATATGCCCGGAGCCAACCGGATTATTCTTAAACTTTTTGCAGACAGGAAAACCCACCTGGTAATCGGGGCCCAGGCGGTTAGTACGGGCGGTGTGGACAAACGCATTGATACCATCGCCATGGCGTTGACCAAGGGTATGACATTGGAGGAATTGAGCAATATCGATGTTGCCTATGCTCCGCCTTTCAATATGCCCATTGACAACATTGCTACCGCCGCCAATGTGCTGCTCAACAAAATTGAGGGCAGGTTGCGTGGCATTTCCGCACTCCAATGGCAAAAACTGAAAACCGACCCCGGTTATACATTGGTGGATGTGCGGACTCCGGCGGAATTCAAGGCAAGACGGATTGCTGGCTGTGCTAATATTGTGAATATTCCTTTGCCGGATATTCGTGAGAAGGCCACAAGTATTTTGACGGACAAGAAACAAAAATATGTTGCCAGTTGCCTTATTGATCTCAGAGGTTACGAGGCAGAAGTGATGCTCAGGGCTATGGGATATGATGTCTACAGTTTGGAAGGGGGCATGAGCGCCTGGCCTTATGAGGTGGAGCAAGGATAGGAAAAAAGACGGCTGCCGAATTTTTCGGCAGCCGTCTTTTCTATAGTTATATTACATAATTTATATCTCCGTGCTGTGGCGATGGATAATAGTGTAAATATTTGTGGCAGTGGCAACAAAAAAGTTGCTTTCTATTCCTTTTACAATATAATTGTTGCCAAAGCAACACTTGTTGCAAAATTTTAAAGGAGGGAAATATTATGACCCCAGCAGTAAAATGCTTAATTCTGT
>JAKSOM010000059.1 GCA_024405585.1 Acidaminococcaceae bacterium
ACGGCAAGAATCCGATGGGTCTTTTGAAGGCGGATATGGTTATTATTGGTGTCAGCCGTACTTCCAAGACCCCCCTGTCCATGTATTTGGCCCATAAGAAAATCAAGGTTGCCAATGTTCCCCTGGTTCCGGAGTTGGAGCCGCCGGAGGAACTTTTCAGGGTGCCGCCCTACAAGGTGGTTGGGCTTTTGATTGATCCCTTCAAATTGAATGAAATCCGCACCGCCCGTCTGAAAATTATGGGACTGGATGATGATGCGGAGTATGCTGATATGAAACGTATCAAAGAGGAAATTGATTATGCCAAGGGTATTATGTGGCGTATTCATTGTCCTATCATTAATGTGAGCAATAGGGCCATTGAGGAAACTGCAGGTATTATTTTGGATTACCACCGCCGTAATTTGGAGCGGGCAGCAAGAAGTAAGGAAGAGTAAGGAGCAGGAAAGATGTTGACTGAACAGGATGTAATGAAAATGTTGGAGGAAACAAAGGCAGTATTGCACGGGCATTTTCTTCTGACCAGCGGTTTGCACAGTCCCATGTATGTGGAAAAATTCAATGTGTTGCAGCATCCCCGCTATACGGAAAAACTTTGTCAGGAGATTGCCCGGAGGTATGCCAATGACAATATAGAGTTGGTTGTGGGGCCCACCACCGGCGGCATTCTTTTGGCCCATGAATGTGGCAAGGCATTGAATACCAGGGCCATTTTTACGGAACGGGAAAACGGCAAAATGACTTTGAAGCGGGGTTTTGAGATTCCCCCCGGAACCAGGTGCCTTGTGGTGGAAGATATTGTTACCACCGGCGGCAGCGTGCGGGAGGTTATGGAGGTGGTGAAGGAACATCAGGGTGTTATCGTGGGTATTGGTCTTTTGGTTGACCGTTCCGGCGGTAAGGTGGACTTTGGAGTGAGGACGGAACCCTTGTTGCGGTTGGATGTTACCACCTATGATCCCAATGATTGCCCCCTTTGCCAGAAGGGTGAGCCCTTTACCAAACGGGGCAGAACAGGAAAATAATTGGAGTATACAAGGGATTTTTTGCTGTCCCAACTGAACAGGTTTTTTCATTACCACGATTTTAGGGAGGGTCAGGCGGAAATCGTCAGCACCATCTTGAAGCAGCAGGATGTGTTGGCGGTTTTGCCTACGGGAGCAGGTAAGAGCATTTGTTTTCAATTACCTGCTTTAATTTTGCCCGGTCTGACCCTTGTTGTTTCACCTTTGATTTCCTTGATGAAGGATCAAACTCAAGGATTGAACAAATTGGAAGAGGAGTGGGCATTATCCATTGACAGCACTATGGCCTTCAATATGCAGGGGAGAGTGTTGCAGAGGGCTTTGTCCGGGGGAATCAAACTGTTGTATGTTTCGCCGGAAAGATTGCAGAACGAGGCCTTTCAGGAATTTTCCCGACAGGCAAATATTTCTCTGGTGGTAGTGGATGAGGCCCATTGTGTAGTGCAATGGGGAAGGTATTTCCGTAGGGATTATTTTGCCATTCCCGAATACATTGCTTTGCTTAACAAACGACCTGTTATAGCCGCTTTCACTGCCACTGCCACCAGGGAAGTGAGGGAGGAGATTGGACTTAGGTTGGATTTGCATAGGCCGGCGGTTTTTGTGGCCGGTTTTGACAGACCAAATCTTCATTTCAGCGTGGTTAAAAGCGGAAACAAGGAAATATCTATTCTAAGATATTTACAAAAACATCGTGGTGAAAAGGGAATCATTTATTGCACCACCAGACCCCAGGTTTTGAAACTTCAGAAAGTCCTGGCTGCCAACGGTTTTGCCAGCCGGCGTTACCACGGGGGGTTGACTCCTTTGGAAAGGCAAAATAATCAAAATGATTTTTTGGAAAACAGAGTTGATATTATGGTGGCCACAAATGCTTTCGGAATGGGAATAGATAAAAAAGATGTGCGGTTTATTCTTCATTACAGTATGCCTTTGGATGTTGAGGGTTATTACCAGGAGGCGGGCAGGGCAGGACGGGACGGTTTACCGGGGGAGTGTGTATTGTTTTACAATCCTTTGGATGTTAAAATTTGCGAAAACTTGCTGTTGGCATCCGCCGGGGCCAATATTGAGCGGGAAAAAGAACTTTTGCGGAAGATGATAGCATATTGTCATTTGCAAAACGGTTACAGGGAATTTATTTTGGATTACTTCAGCTGAAAATTGATTTAGTGCATCATTATTCTTTATACAGTTGATTAAAATTGATATGATAAAATTTTTATTGACTACAAAATTTAAAAAAACTATAATGATATTAAAATTTTGATGGAAGGAATTTTTTAATGCTATACTACGAGATATTGAGCAATAAAGAGCCGAATCAGGTAGCCCTGATCTTCAAGGACAGGGTGACAACTTTTAGCACTTTGCAGGCCAAGGTGGACGCCTGGGCGGCTGTTTTGCAGGCCAAGGGGGTAAAAAAGGGTGATAAGGTGGGTCTGTTCAGCAAGAATTGTGACAGTTTTGTTGTGGCCTATTTTGCCGTAATCAAGGCGGGGGGGATTGTTGTTCCCTTCAATTTTCAGTTGACCCCCAAGGAAGTTGCCTTCATTGTCAAAGACACCGGAATGAAAGTGCTTTTGAACAGAGAACATATGCAATTGGGCGGAGCTTTGGCGGATATCGGGGTTGATTGGCCCTTGGTGCAGATGCCTTTTGATGATTTGGATGCAACTGCGGTGAAGAAGTTGAAACCGGTGAAGTTGAATGAAAATGATTGTTGTACCATTATTTATACCAGTGGTACTACCGGCCGGCCTAAGGGTGCCATGTTGAGCCACAGGAACCTTATTGCCAATACGGTCAGCAGTCAGAAGATTATTAAGTGCGGAAAGAATGACAGGAATGTGACTATGTTGCCCATGTACCATGCTTTTGCCTGGACCGTGTCCGTATCGGTGGGGTTGTTGGGTGGCGGAACTAATGTTATTTTGGAAAACTTTGTTCCCAGTGAGGCGATTCAGCTTTTGATTAAACACAAGGTGACATCTTTTTACGGTGTTCCTGCCATGTTGGCCTTGTTGATTAAGGGCGTATCCACGGATATTATGGCCAATCTGAAAGTTGTTATTATCGGGGGTGCCCCTTTGCCCCGCATGGTGATAGATGATTTTGATGCCAAGTTCCCTGTTTTGGGCCAGGAGGGTTACGGACTTAGTGAGGCCAGTCCGGTTTGTGCGGTTAATCCTGTGGGGAAGGTGAAGGCCGGTTCTATCGGTCTGCCCCTTCCGGATGTGCAGCTGGCTCTGGTGGATGAAAAGGGGAAATTTGTTACCACACCCAACGAGGTAGGGGAACTTTGTGTCAGGGGCGAAAATGTAATGTTGGGTTATCTCAATCATCCGGAGGATACGGCCAAAACCATTGTGAGGGGTTGGTTGCATACGGGGGATATGGCTTACAGGGACGAGGAGGGATATTATTTCATTGTGGACCGTTTGAAGGATTTAATTATCAGTGCCGGTGAGAATATTTATCCCAGGGAAATAGAGGAGGAATTGATGCTGCATCCGGATGTTGCGGAGGCCAGTGTGGTAGGGATTCCGGATAAACTGAGGGGGCAATGTGCCTGTGCCTATATTGTTTTGAAGAAGGGAAGCCAGTTGGACAAGAAATCGGTGCGGAAGTATTTGTTGGGACGCATTGCCACTTACAAAGTTCCCAGGGAATGCTTGTTTGTTGAAGGTTTGCCTAAGAACAATACAGGTAAAATTTTAAAGAAGGCCCTTCGTGAACGGGCGCTAATGGATTTGCATTTGAAACAATAGTTGGGAGGATACTGGGATATAATGCCATACAGATTGTATAATGAAATTATATTGGGGAAGAAGCCGGATTCTCCGGCACTGATATTTAGGGACAGGACAATAACCTTTGGCGAACTTGAGGAGAAGGTGAACCGTTGGGCAGCCGCTTTGCAGGCCAAGGGAGTGAAAAAAGGTGACAAGGTGGGTTTGTTCAGCAAGAATTGTGACGGTTTTGTTGTGGCCTATTTTGCTGTTGTTAAGGCCGGGGGGGTTGTTGTTCCTTTCAATTTTCAGTTGACCCCCAAGGAAGTTGCCTTCATCGTCAAGGACACAGGGATGAAGCTGCTGTTGAACCGGGAGCATATGCATTTGGGCGGTGCATTGGCTGACATCGGTGTTGATTGGCCTTTGGTGCAAATTACTTTTGCCGAAATGGATAATGTTTCTGCTGATAAATTTACTGACCCTGGGTTGGTTGGGAATGATTGTTGTGCAATTATTTATACCAGCGGTACTACCGGAAGACCGAAGGGAGCCATGTTGAGTCATAGAAATTTGTTGGCCAATATGGAGAGTTGCCAGAAGATTGTCAGGACTACAACCAAGGACCGTAATGTGACTATGCTGCCCATGTACCATGCCTTTGCCTGGACATGTTCCGTGGCCTTGGGGTTGCAGGGAGGGTCGGTGAATGTTATCCTTGAAAATTTCACTTTCAGTGAAGCTATTCAGCAATTGATTAAGCACAAGGTAACAACTTTCTATGGGGTTCCGGCCATGTTGTCTTTGTTGATCAAGGGTATCCCTCCGGATATGATTGCTAATTTACGGCTGGTGGTTACCGGCGGCGCACCCCTGCCAAGGTCGGTAATTGATGATTTTTATGAGAAGTTTCATGTTCTGCCCCAGGAGGGTTACGGATTGAGCGAGGCCAGCCCCGTCTGTGCCGTTAATCCCACCGGTAAAGTTAAAGCCGGTTCCATCGGCAAGGATTTACCGGATGTGGAATTGTCCTTGATGGATAAGGAGGGCAGCTTTGTTACTGTGTCCCATCAGGTGGGGGAACTTTGTGTCAGGGGTGAAAATGTGATGCTGGGTTATCTCAACCGTCCGGAGGATACGGCCAGGACTATTGTTGACGGGTGGTTGCACACCGGGGATATCGCCTACAGGGATGAAGAGGGTTATTACTTCATTGTGGACCGTTTGAAGGATTTGATTATCAGTGCCGGTGAGAATATTTATCCCAGGGAGATAGAGGAGGAATTGATGCTGCATCCGGATATTGCGGAGGCCAGTGTGGTGGGGATTCCGGATAAATTGAGGGGGCAATGTGCCTGTGCCTATATTGTCTTGAAGAAGGGAAGCCAGCTGGACAAAAAATCGGTGCGGAAATATCTGTTAGGACGTATTGCCACCTACAAAGTTCCACGGGAGTGTGTTTTCGTGGAAGGGTTGCCCAGAAATAATACGGGGAAAGTCGTGAAGAAGGCCCTCCGTGAACGGGCATTGATGGATTTGCATTTGAAGCAATAATTTTAAGAAATTAGAGTACGAAAGGGAGATGAATTTGTCATGATTAGAGATGATATTCGTAATATTGCCATTATTGCCCATGTTGACCACGGCAAGACCACATTGGTGGATGCTATGTTGAAGCCGAGCGGTATTTTCCGTGCCAATGAAAAGGTGGAAGACAGGGTGATGGATAGCAATGATTTGGAGAGGGAGCGGGGCATTACCATTCTTGCCAAGAATACGGCAGTTATGCACGGGAACACTAAAATTAATATTCTTGATACTCCCGGTCACGCCGATTTTGGTGGTGAGGTGGAGCGGGTGCTTACCATGGTGGACGGGGTGCTGCTTTTGGTCGATGCTTATGAAGGTCCCATGCCCCAGACCAAATATGTGTTGCGGAAGGCGTTGGAGCAACATCTGAAACCCATTGTCGTCATCAATAAAATTGATAGACCGGACCAAAGGGTGGAAGAGGTCATTGATGAGGTTTTGGATTTGTTCATTGAGTTGGAAGCGGATGAGGAACAGTTGGATTTCCCTGTGGTACTGGCTTCCGCCCGTAACGGTATTGCCAAGTTG
>JAKSOM010000006.1 GCA_024405585.1 Acidaminococcaceae bacterium
ACCCGCTTCCCGAATGGCATCCAAAAAGCATCTTGCCGCCGCCTTCCCCTCCGGGTCCGGCGCAGTGATATGATGGGCATCACAATTGGCCCCATAACCCACCAGTTCCGCATAGATCTTCGCCCCCCGTTTTTGAGCGTGGGAAAGTTCCTCCAAAACCAGGACCCCAGCCCCTTCGCTCAAAACAAAACCGTTCCGGTCCTTGTCAAAAGGCCGGGAGGCCTTTGTCGGTTCATCATTACGGGTGCTCAAGGCATGCATATTGGTGAAGCCGGCAATGCCCATAACATTCACCGCCGCCTCACTGCCCCCCGCCAGCATCACATCCGCATCACCGAACTGAATGCTGCGGAAAGCATTGCCGATGGCATGGCTGCCGGTGGCGCAGGCGGTTTGCATACACATATTTGGCCCCTTAAGGTTGTGGGCAATGGCAATCTCGCCGCTCACCATATTGCCGATAATCATGGGGATAAAGAAAGGACTGACAAAGCGGGGGCCCTTTTCCTTGTAACGCAGGGTCTGCTCCACAAAGGTGTTCAGGCCGCCAATGCCGCTGCCCACCAGCACACCGATTCGGTAAGGGTCTTCCGCCGCCAAATTTAGGGACGCATCCTTAATCGCCATGCCGGCCGCAGCCACGGCCAACTGGGCCACCCGGTCCATCCGGCGGCCCTCCTTTTTGTCCCCATAGTTGGCGAAGTCAAAACCCTTCACTTCGCCCGCAATCTTCACAGCAAAATTGGTTGTATCAAAATGAGTTATGGGTCCGATGCCGCTTTCCCCCTTGAGCAGGTTCTCCCACATGGACTGTGCCGTCAGGCCCAGGGGGGTCATCGCACCTATCCCAGTAACAACGACTCTTCTTTTTTCCACGGTTTCACTCCACAAATATCACTAAATAGGGGCTCGAAACACGAGCCCCTGACTTAGATATGACGATTATTTGATTTCTTCTTCAAGCATCACAACCGCATCACGCACGGTATGGATCTTTTCCGCTTTTTCATCAGGAATCTCGATTTCAAACTCTTCTTCAAAAGCCATAATCAGTTCCACGATATCCAGGGAATCAGCCCCCAAATCGTCAATGAACTTGGAATCCATCTCCACTGCATCCTCAGCCAGTTCCAACTGCTCGCAAACGATTTTTCTGACCCTGTCAAATGTTTTCTCCATTCTTTCACCTCCTTACTTAAGATTTTCTTTAGTAATCATCACAGGTAGTATTTTACTACATAAGCATGCCGCCGTCAACATGTAAAATTTGTCCCGTAATATAATCCGCATCTTCACTGGCCAAAAACACCACCGCCTTGGCTATATCCTCCGGCTCACCCATGCGTCCCAGAGGTATCATTTTCAATGCTCCCTCCACTGCGGAATCCCCAAGTTTATCCGTCATGGAAGTACGGATGAAGCCCGGTGCAACCGCATTGGCCGTAATATTCCGGGAAGCCAGTTCCTTGGCAACGGACTTGGTGAAACCGATGACCCCCGCCTTGGCCGCTGCATAGTTGGCCTGGCCTGCATTGCCCGCCACTCCCACTACACTGGAAACGGAAATGATTCTGCCGTAACGGTTTTTCATCATGTATTTCGTCACCGCCTTAGTAGTGTTGAAGACACCCTTCAAATCCACCGCCAGCACGCTGTCCCATTCCTCTTCTTTCATACGGAGCAGCAGATTGTCCCTGTTGATGCCGGCGTTATTCACCAAAATATCAATCCTGCCAAAGGCCCTGACGCCCTGCTCCACCATCTCCGCCGCACTGTTGAAATCCGCCACATTACCCTCAGCCAGCACCGCCCTGCGTCCCAAGGCATTGATGGACTCCTGCACCTGGCGGGCATCGGCGAAGTTTTCTTCACCCACATAGTTGACAATTACATCTGCGCCCTCCTGAGCCAACCGCAAAGCAACGGTGGCCCCGATGCCACGGCTGGCACCGGTCACCAGAGCGACTTTATTTTCCAATCTCATTCAAAGTACTCTCCAAACTTGCCACATCTTCCACATTGTAACAACGCACATCTTTGTTGATTTTCTTCATAAACCCGGACAGCACAGTACCCGGCCCCACTTCCACAAAGGTATCAAAACCTTCCTTAATCATCCTCTTGACGGATTTTTCCCACTGCACCGGGGAAGCCGCCTGCCGCACCAGAAGTTTCTTGATGGTCTCCGCCTCCTGCACCGGTTTGGCATTCACATTAGCATAGACAGGAACCCTGGCATCAGCGAATTTCACCGCATCCAGCAACTTTGCCAGTTTTTTGGCCGCCGGCTTCATCAAAGTGGAATGGAAGGGAGCGGACACGGGCAACTCCAAAGCCCTCTTGGCCCCGCCTTTTTTCAACGCCTTAATGGCGGCTTGCACCCCTTTTTTGGTACCGGCTATCACCACCTGGCCAGGACAGTTGAAATTCACCGCCTGCACCGCCTCACCGGTTTTTTCTTCCTCCTTTTACCGCGTCCCCACAGACCCCCTCCCTTCCACGCCCCGCCCCGCTGCCAATCTGAGCTCCTCGACGGGCACCGCCTCCTGCATATAGGTGCCCCGGGCCCTGACGCTGATTAGGGCCTCTTCATAACCCATGACCCCCGCCACAACCAAAGCGGAGTACTCTCCCAAACTATGACCTGCCACCGCCTCCGGAACAACCCCCTTCTGACGCAATACCGCTGCCACAGCCACGCTGACGGCCAAAAGTGCGGGTTGGGTGTTGAAAGTGAGACGGAGGTGTTCCTCCGGACCATAGAACATCATATTGGTCAAGGGCATATCCAAAGCCGCATCCGCGGCATGGAACGCATTTCTGACCACAATATATTTTTCAAACAACTCCCTGCCCATGCCCACATACTGTGAACCCTGGCCAGGAAAAATAAACGCCAATTTCATACGCTACCTACCATATTTTTATTCTGCTGAATCCGCTCCGCAATAACATCGGTCACATTATTCTTCACAAACTCAATTGTAATACCAATGGCATTGGTAATGGCATAGGCCTTACTGTTGCCATGACAAATGACAAAGGGTGCTTTGATTCCTAAAAGCAGCGCCCCGCCATATTTGTTGGGATCCATCTTGCTGCGAAGTTTCTCCATGGCCGGTCTGATCAATCCGCCGCCCAATTTGGTGAGCAGCCCGCTGGTCAGGATGGCCTCCTTCATCAGCATAAAAATGGTTTTGGCCAACCCCTCACCAAACTTCAAAAGGGCATTGCCTACGAAACCGTCGCACACCACCACATCCGTACCCCCGGTGGTAATATCCCGTCCTTCAATATTTCCCTGGAAATTTATTTCCTTGCAGGCCTTCAAAAGAGGGAAGGTGGCCTGGGCCTGTTCGTTTCCCTTGGTCTCCTCCGCCCCAATGTTCAAAAGACCCACACGGGGTTTCAGGATGTGCAGAATCTTTTCCGCATACACGCTGCCCATAATGGCACTCTGTACCAGATTGCTGGGCTTGGCATCCACATTGGCACCCGCATCCACCAGCACCGCCCCCTTCCCCATGCCGGGGATGGTCAGGCCGATGGCGGGACGCTCCACGCCCTTGATACGACCAGTCAAAAGGGTTGCCGCCGTCATGGCCGCCCCCGTGGAGCCGGCGGAGACCACCGCATCGCAGAGGCCCTGCCTCAACATTCTGGCCGCCACCACAATGCTGGCATCCTTCTTTTGCTTCACAGCCATAGCCGGATGTTCATCCATCTCAATTACCTGACTGGCATTATGGACCCGTACCCGGTCATCCTTAATACCCAACTTGGCAAGCACTTCCTCAATCTTGACGGCATCACCGATGAGAATCGTTTCGCAGGCAAATTTTTTCACCGCATCCACGGCCCCCTGCACCAGTTCCGTCAAACCGTAGTCAGTGCCCATTACATCAACCGCTATTTTCATGGCTTTTAACCGATTTCTACCGCTCCCGAAAACTCAACCCTTAATTTTTTTGTTGCAGTCCTCAATAAATTTGTCCACATCGATCCCATGGGCACCCGCCCCCTGGCCGATGGTTTCAAAATGGGCCGCCATGCAACCTACACAGCCCAACCCGTATTCCGCAAAAACCTCCATAATTTCAGGATGGTTCTGCACCGCATCAATGATGCCAGTATCCTTAGTAATTTCCATAATTCCCTCCTCTTTTCTACACTCTATCCACTACACTCTAATCGCTAAACCCTATTCCCTGAGTTTGCCTTCATATTCTTCTGCCACCTTGGCCAAAATCTGCTTCATGCTGGCATCCACTTCACCATCGGTCAAGGTCCTGTCCTCTGCCTGGTAGTAAAGTTTAAAGGCCAAGGATTTCTTATCCGCACCGATCTTGTCGCTGGTGAACAAATCGAAGACCACCACATCCTTGAGCAACTCGCCGCCATGCTTCCGGATAACCGTCTCCAGCTCCGCATCCGTAACCCCAGCCGGCACCACCACGCTGATGTCCCTCTGCATGCCAGGGAACTTGGGCATATGGCTGTACTTGGGGATGCGGGTTGCAAATTGTACCAAAGGAGCCAGTTCCATCTCCAGAACAAAACTCTCTTCCTGCAAATCGTAGGCCCCGCTGACACTGGGATGCAACTGGCCGAAACTGCCAATCTTCTCCCCGTTCAGCACCACATCACAACTCTTGCCGGGATGCAAATAAACTTCCTCGGAACGAATGAAGGTGTAACCTTCCACCCCAAGATGTTCCAACAGACCTTCCGCCAGGCCCTTCACATCAAAGAAATCCACACAACCGCACTTGCAGCACCAGCTCAAATCACGGTTCCTGCCGCTGAGCACCAGGGCAATCCGCATGGGTTCAGCGGGGAAATTCTCCAGGGGCAACTCCTGGGGCAAATATACCCTGCCCGTTTCGAAGATAGCCACCCGCTCCGCCTGCCGGGCCAAATTGTAATTGGCTATGCTGAGCAAACTGGGAAAGAGCATGGTCCGCATCACCTTGAAATCATCCGTAATGGGATTAATCAGGGGGATAACCTTCCTGCGGCCGTCCTCCGCCGGCACCGCCACCTTATCAAAGGTGTTTTCATTTATAAAACTGTAAGTCATCACTTCGTCAAGACCGGCGCCGGCCAAATAGTCCTGCACCAGATCCTTCACATCGTCCGTCTCGGACTGACGGCCCTGGGCCATGCCCAAAGCGGGATAATGACTCTCGATATAATCCAAACCATGAATACGGGCAACCTCTTCGGAAATATCCGCCGCCTCCGTAACATCATTCCGCCAGCTGGGAGCCACAATCTTCAGATTGCCATTATTTTCTTCCACCTGGAACTGCAGACCACGGAGAATCCGCACCATCTCCCCTACGGGAATATCCATGCCGATGCGGCCGCTGATGACTTGAGCCGTGGTATTGATAACGGCGGGCTTCACTTCCTTCGGATAACTCTCCACAATGCCTGAAACCGTCTCACAGGCCCCCATCTCCTCCAAAAGATGGGCCGCCCGGTTCAAGGCATTATGGGTCAAAATGGTATCCACACCCCGCTCGAAACGGCCGGAGGCCTCACTTCTCAAACCCAAAGCCCTGCTGGTACGCCGGATGCTGGGGCCGTTGAAAGATGCCGCCTCAAGCAGTACGTTACGAGTGGCAGAAGTTACTTCCGTATCCAAACCGCCCATCACGCCGCCCAGGCCCACTGCCCGCTTGCCGTCGGCAATAACAATCATGCTGTCGTCCAACACCCTTTCCTTTTCGTCCAGAGTAACCAGTTTTTCACCTTTGCCGCCCCTGCGGACAACCAAAGTATGGTCCTCCACCTTGTCGTAATCATAAGCGTGCATGGGCTGTCCCAATTCCAACATCACATAGTTGGTCACATCCACCACATTGCTGATGGGCCGCATACCGCAGGCCCGCAAACGTTTCTTCATCCAGTCCGGACTGGGACCAATCTTAATATTCTTCAGCATCCTGGCGGCAAAACGGGGACACAAATCCTCCGCCTCAATCCTGATGGCCGCCAATTCCCTGATATCGCCCCCTGCCGCTTCCTTCACTTCCAATTCCGGCATCCGCATGGGGCAACCGGTGATGGCCGCAATCTCCCGGGCCAAACCGATCATACTGAAGCAATCCGCCCTGTTGCTGGTAAGGTCAATATCAATCACAATATCGTCCAACCCCAAAATCTTCTTCACATCCACACCGATTGGAGTATCCGGCGGCAGAATAAAAATACCGTTTCTCTCCTCCGGCAACAACAATTTGCTGTCAATGCCCAATTCATCCGCACTGCAAAGCATACCGAAGGAATCCAGGCCACGCATTTTGGCCTTCTTCAGCTTCAGCCCATCCGGATTATGTCCGCTGGGAGGCAGGGTGGCACCCACCGTAGCCACGGGCACCATATCATATTGTTTCACATTTTGGGCACCGGTCAGAATCTGGACAATCCCCTGACCGTAATCCATCATACAAACCCACAGGTGGTCGGAATCCGGATGACGGTAAATCTCCATCACCTTCCCCGTCAGCACCCCGCTGACACCTGCGCCCAAATCCTTCACTGTTTCCACTTCCAGGCCGGCCCTGGTAATCCTATCCACCAGTTCGGCAACAGGAATATTGATATCCACATATTGTTTCAACCACTCCAATGATGCTAACATACCCTTTCCCCCTTACCTGAACTGATGTACGAACCGCAAATCGTTCTCAAAGAACAATCTCAGATCGTCAATGCCGTACTTCAACATGGCAATACGCTCCACCCCCATGCCAAAGGCAAACCCTGTCATAAGGTCGGGGTCATAACCGCTCATCCGCAACACATTGGGGTGCACCATGCCGCTGCCCAAAATCTCCAGCCAACCGGAGTTTTTGCACACCCGGCAACCCTTGCCGCCGCAAATCACACAACTGATATCCACCTCTACAGAGGGCTCCGTAAAGGGGAAATAACTGGGACGGAGACGGACCTTCACACTGCTTCCGAAAATCTCTTTCAAGAACAGCTCCAAAGTCCCCTTCAAATCCGCCAAACTGATATTTTTGTCCACCACCAAACCTTCCACCTGATGGAACATAGGAGAATGGGTGGCATCATAATCGCACCGGTAAACCGTACCCGGGGCAATCATTCTGATGGGAGTGTTGGGCTCCAAAGATTGCATAGTACGGGCCTGAATGGGACTGGTC
This sequence comes from Acidaminococcaceae bacterium, assembly GCA_024405585.1. GTDB lineage: Bacteria > Bacillota > Negativicutes > Acidaminococcales > Acidaminococcaceae > Phascolarctobacterium_B. The sequence continues at coordinate 7,179 of JAKSOM010000006.1, forward strand.
TGGGTCCGGAGCAAATACTCGTTGGTGATATAAAACGTATCCTGCATATCCCGGGCCGGATGGTCCTTGGGCAGGTTCAGGGCCTCAAAATTGAAATAGTCGTTCTCAATCTCCGGACCTTCCTTCACATCAAAACCCATCCGCATAAAAATCTTCTTGATTTCCCTCAAAGTCAAGGTAATGGGATGCAAATGACCGTGGGCCGGCTGTCTGCCCGGCAGGGTGATATCCACCTTCTCATGGGCCAGTTTGTATTCCAAGGCCTTGGCTTCCAGTTCCTCCGTCTTTTTCTCAATGATTCCCGTCAGCTCCGACTTGATGTCATTGACAATCTGACCAATCCTGGGCCTTTCCTCTGCGGACAACTTCCCCATACCCCGAAGAATTTCCGTCATAGGGCCCTTCTTGCCCAGATATTTGATTTTCAACTCCCTCAACCCGTCCAAATCGGCAGCGGCATCCAACAACTCCACCGCCTGTTTTCTCAGGGCTTCCAATTCCTCACGCATAATATCTCCTAACCCTCAATCCATAATATTCCGCTTGTAGTCGTGATAACGTTTTTCCTACTTCTGCATATTCTTCCACATTTCAATCTCTAACTTGGAAACCTTGGCCTAGCCTCCCTTGCGGACGGCATGCCGCAACCTGGTGAACATACACTTTTTATTCACATCATCCTTGGAAAGTTTCTCCCGCAACTTCCGGACCTTCTCCCAACTCTCCTCATCCAGTTCATTGACATTGTCCAGCCTCTTCATGGCCTTAATCTTCTCAATGAATTCGGGAATATACTGCAGCACCAGTTCCGTACGCCAACGGATAAAGGCCCCCTCGCAGAAAGAATCAATGTATTTGTCCGGGAAAACATCCCCGGCAGTCAGCACCCTGCGTTTTTCAGCATACTTCTTCAGGGCCTGCAAATTCTCCCACACCGTCGCCGGATGGTGACCGAAGAGCCTGTCCCGTTCCTCCGGGGTGAAATCCTCAAACACATCCTTCTCGGAACGGTACTCCCTGTCCCTTTCCAGATAGAACCCCTCTTCGCCGTACTTCTTGGAAATCTCCTTTTCCAATTCCTGCAAAGATTTGCCCGACTTCACACAGGCCTTGATACCGTCCAAAGCCGCCAGATATAGCACCGCCAAAGCAATGTAGGTATTTGTGTAAACATTGGGGCTCCGCACCTCAAACCGGGTCGCCCTGGGAGTGGTCACATCACGCAAAAGTCCAACCAAAATAGAACGGTTACGGCTGGGCACCTCCGGAGAAAGCCCCAGACTGGTAACCACACAAACAGGTGCCTCATACCCCGGCTGCAAACGGTTGAAAGAATCCGTAGTACTGCTGATAAAGGGATTGATGACCTCATAATTCTTCAGCACACCCATCAGGGCACCATAACCCACAGAACTCATAAAATCGTGATGCATATCCTTTGGAGCAAAAAGATTGACCTTGCTGCCGTCCTTCAGGACCGCTACCATCCCCACATGGGTATGCTCACCGTTGCCCGCCACACCGGGAATGGGTTTCGCCTCAAAACTTACCTCCAGGCCGTGCTTGCGGAAGGTCTCCTTCACCACATTCCTGGCCAGAATTTCATTATCCGCCGTCTGCACACCCAAACTGTAGGACCAGTCGATCTCCAACTGCTCCATGACATGGGTCATATGGCCCTCCGCATTCAGCTGGCCCTTCTTACCGCCGTTCTCTTTATGCCCCATCTCCGGCTTCAGCCCATACTTCTCCAAGGTCCGTATGGTCTCCTCCAACGCTGTACGCACATTGCCCCGGGCCCGGGCCCAATACTGCTCCTGCAAAATCTGACTGCTGCTCAGCACCTCCAAAGTGGCTGCCTCGCTGGGGCTCCTGACCCAAAACTCCAACTCCGTGGCACAGGTGAACTCCAACCTCTCCACCTCCGCCCCGTCAAGATGTTCCAAACCGGTCAAACAGGGATTCTCATGCAACAGATTCACCATCTCGGCATCCACATACTTCAAAGTGTCCGCCAAAATGGAACGGCTGCATACATGCTTATTGTTATGCACCAAATAACAGGGAATCCTCAACGTGCCCACACAATCGCCGGTCTCCGCATCCCTGTGCTCGTAGTTGTAGTCCACATACCAGTTGACCGTGGCATCCACCTTCAAATCAATTTTGGCATCATTCAAAGTGGCAATCCCCGGCAGCACCACGCTGGAACCGTCCGTCTGGGCCGCATTTCCCTGCAAATAACTGTCAATATTCTCCCAAAAGGCAGACATGGGTATTTTCTCATCCGTATCATTACCGGCCAAATCCACACCCATCAGGGATACGAACTGCACTTCAGGATGCTGTCCCAATATCCTCTTAAGGGATTCATAACCGATTTGCTCAGGCGCAATACTGTAAAGCATGCTGCATCACCTCATCAAAACATCAACTCTGCCAATAGTACGAGCAGACAAAAGCATAACAATCAGCAACCAACCATACATAATATTGCTGATTTCACCAATAAGTTGAGCAAACCACTCCATAAGAAACCTCCCTCGCAAATCTTTACAATACCGATACTCGTATTTTAATCTTTCCTAACAAAAATTACAACAAAAATCTGTGAAAAAACAACGAAAATAAAACAACAAAAATCTGTAAAGAGCCGCCCGTCGAAACCCACTGAAAAAAATCAGAGGAGTAATCATCCGCTGCTCCGCCAAAATTTATTTCACAGCAAAATTTTCTCATGTAAAAATGTTTTAAATGCGAAAAAACGATTTTGCCGTTACGTAACATTTGCCAAATGTTACGTAACGGAACTTTCCCATTTCTACATAATCAAAAAATCCCTCCGCTTTCAATCGAAGGAATTTTTGCGATAGTTGCTGCTAAATGACGGAACTGGGGTCCACGTCAAAATAAACATTCCTCAAGCTCTTAAATTCACTGTTGAGCAGCCGGGCCTTCACCCCGCTAAGATCCTTCCCCTTGATAAGGATGTTAAACCGGTAATAATCCCGCACCTTGCCCACCAATGCCGGGAAAGGCCCCAAAACCTCAATCCCCTGTTCCGCATTCTCCTTGGTGTGCAAAAAATTCACTATTCTCTGCCCCAGGTTCAGGGCATTACCTGCCACTTCATCCAAAACAATCAGTTTCAACATTTCACAAAAAGGCGGATATCCGTATTCCTTACGGGTACGCAATTCCTCCTTGGCAAAACCCACGTAATCCTGCTCCGCCGCATAACGCAACACAGGACTCTCCGCATCATAGGTCTGGAAAACCACCTTACCCGGTTTCTCACCACGTCCTGCCCTGCCCGCCGCCTGGGTGAGCAAATCAAAAGTCCGCTCCGTTGCCCTGAAATCCGGCAGATGCAAACTGCTGTCCGCACTCAACACCCCCACGAAAGTCACCTTGGGGATGTCATGCCCCTTGGCCACCATCTGGGTTCCCACCAGGGCATTGTAATTCCCCGCCTTAAAATCTCTGATAATCTCCTCATGGGCAAACTTCCTTTGGGTGGAATCCTGGTCCATTCTCAAGGGTCTCAATCCGGCGATGGTTCCCAGTTCTTCCTCCGCCTTCTGGGTTCCGGTACCAAAAAATTTTATCCTGCGGGAATGGCAACTGGGGCACTCCTGAGGCACCCGCAGGGTCTTGCCGCAATAATGGCACCTGAGGGACTGTCCCGCAGTATGGTAAACCATGGCCACATCGCAGTGGTCACAGATAATGGTATGACCGCAATCCCGGCACATGACAAAGGTGGAATAACCCCGGCGGTTCAGGAGCATAATGGCCTGTTCCCCCTGGGCAACAGTATTCTCCAAACCCTTTCTTATCCTGTCCGACAACACCCCGAAATTTCTGTTGGCCAGTTCCTGCCGCATATCCACAATCTCCACCTTGGGCAGGGGCTGGCCCAAGGGCCGTCCGGTCAAGGTCAGTTCCTTAATTTTGCCCTGCAAAACCCCATAATAACTTTCCAACGATGGGGTGGCGCTGCCCAAAACAAGTGTGGCCCCGGCATGCCTGCAACGCTGCTCCGCCACTTTCCGGGCATGGTAACCGGGCCGTTCCTCCTGCTTATAACTGTTCTCATGCTCCTCATCAATAATCACAAGGCCGAGATTTTGAAAGGGGGCAAAAACTGCGGAACGGACCCCAATCAAAATCCTGGTCAGGCCGCTACGCATTTTGAACCACACATCTCCCCGCTCGTTCCGGCTCAACTTGGAATGGGCCACCGCAATCCGATTTCCGAAACGGGCCTTGAACCGTTCCACCAACTGAGCTGTAAGGGCAATCTCCGGCACCAAAACCAGCACCTGCCTGCCCATTTCCAAAGCCCTGGCTGCAGAACGCAAATACACCTCCGTCTTACCGCTGCCGGTTACTCCACGCAAAAGATAAGTGCTGCCCTTGGCCTCCGTCATGTCCCGGGAAATATCTGCCACCGCCCGCTCCTGCTCCTCCGTCAGCACCAGGGTTTCATCCTGGGCCACATGGGCAAAATAAGAATCCCTCAGTACCCGCTTTTCCGAAACCTGCACCGCACCTTTTTCCGCCAAACCCCTCATAACGGCCTGACTGATGCCCTGCTCCAAAAGTTCCGCCCCTGTCAAAGGTTCACCGGCATTGTCCAAAATCCCCAGGGCCTTCAACTGCAGTTTCGCCCTGCCGGTGCCTGCCTGCAACAGTTCCCTGCCAAGGTCCGTAATGCCATAAGCATAAACGGTTTTTTCCGTCATCCTGATGGATGTCTTGCCGGGAATAAAAAGCCGCATGGCTTCTGCCAAAGAACACATATAATAATCAGATAGCCACCTGGCGGTGGCTATCATTTCTGCATCAAACCATGGTTCCGAACCAATGACCCGGGTTACGGATTTCAGTTTGCTCAGATTCTCCGGCTGAGGTACCCTGGCAACCACAAAACCCTCCACCTCCCGGCCGGCAAAATCCACCAGGCATCTCCAACCCACATCCAAACAAGCCATATCATCCGGCACGGAATAGGTGTATTGACGGAACAAATTTTTAATTGGTAAATTGATTGCTACATTTACACAGTACATTGTGTTTAATGCCTAATGCTTATTTTTTTGCTCCCAAAGTTGCTTTGGCCGCAAACCCCAGAACGATGCCCGTTACCGCAGGAACCACCCAGCCCAGACCCAGGCCATAGTAGGGCAGCCAGCTGAACATGGGCTCCAGGGCCTTGACCCCGGCACAGCAGAGGCCGTCATTGATAGCTGCCACAGCGGTCAGCCACAGGGCACCCTTAAAAATGAAGGGATCATACTTGAACACTTCCGGGAACATATTCAGGAAAATCATTACGATGATGACGGGATAAACCATAACCAAAACAGGGACGCTGTATTTGATGATGTTTGTCAGGCCGAAATTTGCCACCACCGTACTGAAAATAACGAAGCCGTAAACCCATTGCTTATAGGTCACCTTACCGTTACTGATACGGGCAAAATAAGTGGAAATGCTGGTTACCAGACCGACACTGGTAGTAATGCAGGCCAGGAAGAAAATGGCCGAAACTATGAAGGAACCCACATTGCCGAAGTAAAAACCGGTAATCTTGCTGATCAGGGCGGCTCCATTGTTCATCATGCCCACAACACCTACGCTCTGGCCGCCGCAGTAGCAGAAAGCTGCATAAATCACTGTCAACGCAATACCCGCCACCGCACCGGCAGCCACAGTATATTTCTGCAACACATAGTCCTGCTCAATCCCCTGATTCCTGATGGTGGTAATAATCGTGGAACCGAACAGCAAAGCACAAAGGGCATCCATAGTGTTGTAACCCTCGAACACACCCTTAATAAGGGGGGTGGCAATATACTCACCGGTGGGAGCCCCCAAAGTTCCCATGGGGGAAGCAAAAACCGCCACACAGAGCAGGGCCAGCCCTGCCAAAAGCAAGGGCGCCATCATCTTGCCGCAGGCGTCCAGAATACGGCTGGGCTTCATAACCATCCACAAAGTCAGAGCGAAATAAACAACGGAATAGGCCAAAGAAACCGGCAAACTTGCCTGACCCACCGTCATAACGCTTAAAGAAGTGGCACAGGTACGGGGAATCGCAAAGAAGGGCCCAATGCTCAAAGCGCAAAGAATAATCACCGCCATAGCAAAATACCTGCCCGCCGGCATACCCGCATCATCCGGATTTTTGAAATTGTTTTTGGCCATGGCCAAAACACCCAACACCGGCAAACTTACAGCACTAAGACAGAAGCCGAAGGCGGCCGCAACAAGATTGGTCCCGGCCGCCTGCCCCAGCACGGGCGGGAAAATCAAATTGCCCGCTCCGAAGAAAAAGGAAAACAACATCAAACCGATGGGCAACGCCAATTTCCAACTGAATTTTTTATCATTCATGATAATCTGTAACCTCATTTCTTAACCATACGGTAATATTTTTTCTTGCCCTTGCGAAGCATCAGCTCACCCTTGGCAAAAAGTTCCGGCTGCAGCACTGCCGCCACATCCGTCACAGGGCTGTCCTCCACATAAAGGCCGCCCTGACCCATCATCTGCCGGGCCTCCCGCTTGGATGCGAACACCTTCTGCTCCACCAGATAATCTACAAAACTCTTGTTCAAATCCCCATCCGTCACAACCAAAGCCGGCACATTCTCCCTATTGCCGCCTCCGCCGCCGAAAAGGGCCTCCGCCGCCTCCTGGGCCTTTTTGGCTTCCTCCTCGCCATGAATCAGCTTGGTCACCTCGTAAGCCAGCACCTTCTTGGCCTCATTGATTTGGGCATCCTGCAAAGCACCCAGACGGTTGACCTCATCCATAGGCAGGAAAGTCAAAAGGGCCAGACAATTCTTCACATCCGCATCCGCCACATTCCGCCAATACTGATAGAAATCATAGGGGCTGCACTTTTCCTTATCCAGCCACAGGGCCCCGCCCACCGTCTTGCCCATCTTCTCACCGGTGGAAGTAGTAAGCAGCCGGTTGGTCATACAATATGCGGGCTTGCCCAACTTGCGGCGTACCAGCTCCACGCCGGCAATCATATTGCTCCACTGGTCATCCCCGCCCAACTGCATAATGCAACCGTACTTCTGATTCAGGGTATAAAAATCGTAGGCCTGCATAATCATATAATTGAACTCGAAGAAAGTCAGGCCCTTTTCCCAGCGTTTCTTATAACACTCCGCCGTCAGCATCCTGTTCACGCTGAAATGGGGTCCCACCTCCCTGAGCATATCCACATAATTCAGTTTCAGCAGCCAATCCGCATTATTCACCATAGTAGCCCTGCCATCGCTGAAATCGATAAACCGGCCCATCTGCTTCTTGAAACAGCCGATATTATGCTCAATAAACTCCGGGGTCAGCATCTTCCGCATCTGGTCTTTGCCGCTGGGGTCCCCCACCATACCTGTGCCCCCGCCGAAAAGACAAATGGGGTGATGCCCTGCCCTCTGCATATGCGCCATCACCATCATGGCAATAAAATGCCCCACATGAAGGGAATCCGCCGTAGGATCAAAACCGATGTAGAAAGTAATCTTCTCCTTCTCCAACAGCTCCCTAATCTCCTCTTCATGGCTCATTTGTGCAATATAGCCCCGTTCCTTCAGTGTATCATAAACCGACATCTGCACAACCTCCCACTCACAGATAAAAATAGATGATATATTATATTACTGAAACCAAAATAATACAACAAGAAAATTTCTTCTTTTCTTGACGATTACCGCCATTTGTCCTATAATACGTAGCATAAAGATGTTTATTGTAAATTAGGAGGTTCATAATGAGAGACGACTTGGTAGTTCCGGGGGAGGGAGAGGAAAATTTTGTCCTGGCCAGGGATGCGGCGGTAGTGACGGTACCCTTCAGCCCCATCGAAATAAGAATGAAAAAGGAAAAACCCTATGTGTTTGAGAAACTGGTTGTCCTAAAAGAAATGATGGGGGAAGAAAAATTCAAACGCCTCATCAGCAAAATCCGCAACATCAACTATGCGGACACCAGAATGCTCATCGTGGCCGAAAGCGAACTGCACCGTACCAACCTGGAGCGGGAGGCCCTGAAGGACATGGCCAAGGCCTTCAATGTGGACAACATCCGCATCGTTACCCAAGGATAAAATTTTACTTGCAATAATAAGAATAAAGGTCTATAATAACTTCCGTTGTTCCCATGTCGGGGCGTAGCGCAGTTTGGTAGCGCGCTTGCTTCGGGAGCAAGAGGCCGTGGGTTCGAATCCCGCCGCCCCGACCACATAAACAGCAATTAAAAAATCCTCCGAAAACTCGGAGGATTTTTTGCGTCAAGCCAAATTATTTAATCTCAACAGTTGCGCCTGCTTCTTCCAATTTCTTTTTAAGAGCGTCAGCGTCTGCTTGGCTAACTTTCTCCTTAACAGCCTTGGGAGCGCCGTCAACCAGGTCCTTAGCTTCCTTCAAGCCCAAACCGGTGATTTCACGAACAACCTTAATAACGCCGATCTTGCTTTGGCCGGCACTGGTCAAAACAACATCAAACTCGGTCTTCTCTTCTTCAGCAGCAGCTGCGGGAGCAGCGGCAGCGGCAACAGCTACGGGAGCAGCGGCACTAACACCGAACTTTTCTTCCAACTCTTTTACGAGCTCAGCAAGCTCCAACACGGTCATTTTTTCAATCGCTTCAATAATTTGCGCCTTATCCATTTTTATTTCTCCTTTTTCTCTAAAAATTGCCTCATTCAGAGGTCCGTTCATTCTGCCTCAGGCAGATTCCTTTTGCTTACGCACTGCATCCAGGGCGTAAACCACTTTGGCAAGCGTACCGTTGAGCACACGCACAAACCCGGTAACGGGGGCCTGCATACTGCCCAACATCTTTGCCAGCAAAACTTCCTTGGGGGGAAGATCCGCCAACGCCTTGACCTGGGCGGCACTGATAACTGCGCCATCCAGAACTGCCAATTTGACTTTCAGCTTCTTTGTGGATTTCACAAATTCACCCACAATCTTTGCGGCTGCCACAGGATCCTCCGGAGCACAGGCAATGGCGGTGTTTTCTGCCAATGCGGGCTCCAGGCCTTCGTAACCGAGTTCCTTGCCTGCAATACGCAAAAAGGTGTTCTTCACAACAACATACTTCACACCCGCTTCACGCAATTTGGCACGGAACGCCGTATCCTCAGCCACAGTCAAACCTTTAAAGTCGACCAAAATAACCGCCTTGGACGCCTGCATAAGCTCCTTAATTTCAGCTATCTTTGCAACTTTTTCCGGTCTAATTGCCATAGGTCTTAACCTCCTTCTTAAAGATTTTGTTAAATCAAAAAGACCCTCGGCCCTGGGAGCCGGAGGTCGGAAGTCCATTCATCTATCTTCCTCCGGCCTCGGCAGGCGACTGGTGTCTTACATCTTGTGATACCTGCTGTCTCTGGCCCGTAGTCATCTGATTCAATTTGTGGAAAATTATTTGTCACTGGTGGCCTTAAGGGTATCAATCCTTACGCCAGGCCCCATACTGGTGCTCAACGTAATGGCCTTGATATAAGTACCTTTGGCACCGGAGGGCTTAACCTTGATAATGGTATCAACAAAAGCCAAATAGTTTTCCAAAAGTTTGGCCTCATCAAAACTTACCTTGCCGAAAGGCACCTGCACATTGCCCGCCTTGTCGCAGCGGTACTGCACCTTGCCGGCCTTGATCTCATTGATGGCCTTGGTAACGTCCATAGTAACGGTACCAACTTTGGGGTTAGGCATCATGCCACGGGGACCCAAAATCTTACCCAACTTGCCCACAACGCCCATCATATCCGGGGTTGCAACGCAGACATCGAAATCCAGCCAGCCGCCCTTAATCTTGGTGGCCAAATCCTCTCCGCCCACATAATCGGCACCTGCTGCAGTCGCTTCCTGCTCCTTGGCGCCCTTGGCAAAAACCAGAACCTTCTTGCTCTTGCCGGTACCATGGGGCAGAACCATTGCGCCACGAACCTGCTGGTCGGGATACTTGGGATCCACGCCCAAACGAATCGCAACTTCCACACTGCTGTCGAACTTGGTCACAGAGGTCTTTCTCACAAGAGCCACTGCCTCCTTCGGAGTGTAGAGTTTGCCCGCTTCGATCAACTTCAAAGCGTCATCATACTTTTTACCCATTGTTTCCTCCTTGTGGTCCTAACGGCCTACGGCCTCCCACTGAATCAACCTTCGATGGTAATGCCCATAGAACGGGCTGTGCCCTCAATCATGCGCATTGCAGCGTCCACACTGCCCGCATTAAGGTCCACCATCTTCGCCTGTGCGATCTCACGCACCTTTTCCCGGGCCACCTTGGCCACCTTCAACTTGTTGGGTGTGCCAGAGGCCTTCTCCAAACCTGCCGCCTTCAAAAGAAGCACGGAAGCAGGCGGGGTTTTGGTAACGAACGTAAAGGAACGGTCCTCAAAAACTGTAATCTCCACAGGAATAATCAAACCCACATCCTTGGCAGTTCTTGCGTTGAAATCCTTTACAAAGGCCATAATGTTAATACCCGCCTGACCCAACGCCGGGCCTACGGGGGGTGCCGGTGTGGCTTTGCCGCCGGGAACCTGTAACTTTACGACCTTGACTACCTTCTTCGGCATTTTACATCCTCCTTTCCTTAAATCTCCTCAATCTTGAAATAATCAACCTCGGCCGGGGTCTCACGACCGAACATATCAATCAGCACGCCCACCGTGCCACGGCCCTCATTGACTTCCACCACCTTGCCCACGAAGTCCTTGAAAGCGCCCTCCTTGATACGCACATTCTGACCGACTTTGACCTTAATCTCCACTCCCTCCGGCCGATCCTCAACACCGATCTCCCGCAGCAGTTTCTTTGCCTCGGAATCGGTCAAAGGAACGGGCACCTTCTCGGAACCCACGAAACCGGTAACACCCGGCGTATTACGTACCACATACCAGGTATCCGGCTCCACAACCATTTCCACCAACACATAACCCGGGTAGAGTTTCTTCGGCACAATAACCCGCTTGCCGTTCTTCTCCTCCACCACATTCTGCATAGGAATAACAGCCCGAAGCACCCTGTCCTGCATGCCCAAGGACTCCACCTTACGCATCAGGTTGGTTTGCACTTTGTTTTCGTATCCGGAGTATGTATGTACAACATACCAATGCTTCCCAGCCATAAACTATTCCCCCCCGACTACTGAAGAATCCAACGAAACACAACACTAAAGAATGTATCAATCACCCAAATCAAGGCGGCACAAAAAGCCACCGCAACAAGCACCACTGCGGTATTATTGATAATCTCCTGCCTGGTGGGCCAGGAGACCTTCTTCAACTCTTCAATTGTACCCCTGACAAACCCAAACGGATTGTTCCCGCCCATATCGGTGCACCCAAAGACGACTATTTCGTCTCCTTATGCAAAGTATGTTTCTTGCAGAACTTGCAATACTTTTGCAACTCGATACGATCCGGATCATTCTTCTTATTCTTATTAGTTTGGTAATTTCTCTGCTTGCACTCCGTGCATTCCAAAGTAACTAAATTACGCATTTCTCACACCTCACTTAGAGCATATTAAAAGAGCAACAAAATTTGTTGCCCTAATAAGATAGCACAAGTGAAGATGTATGTCAAGCAAAATTTCATCTATATAGAAACGAAAAACATTACTCACTGACAACACCCTTCAAAAAGGCATAAACATTCATCTGATTGCCTCTTCAGCAAAGCGGTTCCGCAAAGCAGTGGCGTTTTGTTTTGTACCTTTCACAAAAATTCTCTCAAAAAAAACGTTTGAAACGTCAAAATGCACTTGTCAAGCAAAAGTAGACACGAAAATTAGAACGACTTGG
>JAKSOM010000060.1 GCA_024405585.1 Acidaminococcaceae bacterium
TTTTGCCGGATTTTTTGAAACACTTGCCACTCCGGCGGTACTGGCGGAAATTACCAGCACCGGGGGTGTGATGATTTTGGGTATCGGTTTGAACTTGTTGCAGGTGACCAAAATAAAAATTGCCAATCTCATGCCGGCTATGATACCGGCGGTGATATTGGTATACTTCTTGGGATAAAAGATTTTGCTTGTGTAAAAACTATACAAACATCCTTTTCGGAGGGTTTTGTATAGTTTTTTTATATAGGCAGAAAGTAATTGACAATTGCGGTGACCAAGCCGATTCCCATTAGCCCCAAAACATTATAAAAAGTGAATGCTTTAAAATATTGCAGGGTGAGGGAGGGATAGTCCTGGGCGAAAAGTTTGTAGCTGATGACGGAGGCCATGGAAGCAATCAGTGTTCCCAACCCGCCGATATTTACTCCCAGGAGCAAGGCATCGGAGCAATGGGTAAGCCCGGCCAGCAGCATGGCGGCGGGGACGTTTCTGATGACCTGACTCAAAAGGATACTGCCCAGATAGGTACCCAATTCCGTATTCAGGACGGAGTTTTTTATGTAGAGAATGAAATCCGTATGTTGCACATTGCCGATGAAAATGAAGAAGCCGATGAAGGTGATTAAAAGGGAGTAATCCACCTGTTTGACCAGTCGCCAATTTAGTACCAGTACCAGACCCAGGGTGACGCCGATGGTGGCCCACTTGTCAAAGAAATGCAGCACGGCGGTGATGTTTAAAAGCAGGAGAAAAATGTAGATGCCGGTGATGGCTTTACGGGGTTGTTTCTGGTGGTCAAGGGCGAGTTCTATGGGAATATTTTTAGTACGCCGGGCCAGTACAGCCAAATAGATAATGCTTAGTGCTGTCGGCAGGGCCATGATTTTGAGGAAAGAAAAACTGTCAAAGGCAAAATGGGTATAGAGGAACAGGTTTTGGGGATTCCCTTGGGGAGTGAACATACTGCCGAGATTGGCCGCCATGGTCATGATGATGATGGGGCGAATCATATCCACGTGAATGGTTTTGCCGATAATGAGAGCCAGGGGTACGAAGGTGATGAGGGCCACATCATTGGTGACGAACATGCTGCTGACAAAGGTAATGGCGGTGAGTGTGCCGGTTACGGCACGTAAATTATTGCAACGGTTGGTGAGCTGTAACGCCAGCCAATCCAGAAACCTGATGGATTTTAATCCGGTAACTACCAGCATTAAGCTGAACAGCACCCCTAATACATCAAAGTCAATGCTTTTGATGTCCGGCTGTTGGAAAAGGCAGCTGGAGGCGGCCAGGCACAGGGCAACCACCAGTACCATTTCCCTTTTTAAAGTTTTTTTGGCTTCCTTAAACATGATATATGATTATAGTATTCCCCGGGAAATTTTCAAGAAGAGGAGAAAAACATTTAATAAAAATTTTGCTTGCAAAATCAAGTCCGACAGGGTATTATAATAAGGTAAAAAAACATGGAGGTAATGCAAATGAGAAAACATGTTAAAACAGTGAACAGTGCCACGATTAAAAAAACCTTGCGTACCGGTGGTTGTGGTGAATGTCCTGCTTCCTGCCAATCCGCTTGCAAAACAAGTTGTACGGTAGGTAATCAAGTTTGCGAAAAATGCAAATAAGCTAACGCAAAAGACCTGCCCTCTGGGCAGGTCAATTTATTTCTGGAGGAAGAAATGCTGATTCATAAAATGCGTCTGGACGATAAGATGGCGGTGCTGGACGTGAATAGCGGTGCGGTACATTTGGTGGATGAGGTCATTTATGATTTGTTGGATTACTATGACGGCACTAATCCGGAGGATGCTAAAAAGAAGTTGGCAGGCAAATATCCCGCTGAAGATATAGACGATGCCTTGGGTGAATTGCAGGGATTGCAAGAGGAGGGAATGCTTTTCAGCCCTGATTTTGCAGTGCCGGAGACCTTCAAAGAAGAACCCATAGTGAAATCCCTTTGCCTTCTGGTAACCCAGGATTGCAATTTGCGGTGCGGTTACTGTTTTGCGGATAAGGGTAAATTTGGCGGCTGCCGCCAGCTGATGACCGAAGAGACGGCGGAAAAGGCCATTGAGTTTGCCATCCGGGGCAGCAGGAGTCGGCATAATTTGGAATTGGATTTGTTCGGGGGCGAGCCCCTGATGAATTGGTCTGTGGTGGAACATATTGTGCATTATGTCCGCCGGCGTGAAAAGGAAACGGGGAAGAATATTAAACTGACTCTGACCACCAACGGCACTTTACTGACGGATGAGAAAATAAAGTTTCTGAATGATAATCAGGTAATGTTGGTGCTGAGTTTGGACGGGTCCAAAAAAATGCACGACGCTATGCGGCCTTTCCCGGACAAAAGCGGCAGTTACGACGTGGCGGTGCAGAACTTTAAGAAGGTGGTGGAGAGCCGTCAGGGGCAGAACTACTACATCCGGGGGACCTACACCCATTTCAGTACCCGTTTTGCGGATGAAGTGCTGGATATGACCAAGGTAGGCAAAGAAATTTCCATGGAGCCGGTGGTGGGGCTTAAGGAGGACTGGGTGCTGACGGAGGAGGATTTGCCCGTACTCTGTGAAGAGTATGACAAACTTGGCCGGGCCTATCTGGAGAAACGGTTGGCCGGTGACCCCTTTGATTTTTTCCATTTTAATGTGGCTTTGGATAACGGACCCTGTGTGGTCAAACGGTTGGCGGGCTGCGGTGCGGGACATGAATATTTTTGCATTACCGCTTTTGGGGATATTTACCCCTGCCACCAGTTTGTCGGCCGGGAGCAATACAAAATGGGAACATTGGACACGGGTGTCACCAAACCGGACATGGTGCAGAAATTCCGCCAGTGCCATGTGATGACTAAACCGGAATGCCGGGAGTGTTGGGCTCGCTTTTTCTGCAGCGGCGGCTGTCATGCCAATGCGGATTTGGTCAATGGGGATATTGCCAAGCCCTATGCCTACGGTTGCAAGATTCAACGGAAACGGTTGGAAATTGCCATTATTATTCAGGCGGTGTTGGCGGATTGGGCCCGGGAGGGGAAGGACCTGCGGACCAAGTTCAACAATTTTAAATATATAAAATAAATTTTGTCTGATAACAAGTTTTATGATAAAATAATCAGCGGGATTGAAGAAAGATGTGATGAAATGATTGAAAAAAAGCCATTTATTACCAAGAGCAGGTTGGAAAGGATTGCGGCGAAGTATGCCACGCCTTTCTATCTGTATGATGAAAAGATTATTCGGGAGCGGGTACGGCTCCTGAAAAAGGCCTTTGCCTGGAACAAGGGGTTCAAGGAGTATTTTGCGGTCAAGGCCCTGCCCAACCCTGTGATTTTGCAAATCATGAAGGAGGAGGGCTGCGGTGCGGATTGCAGCAGTTACACTGAATTGCTGTTGAGCGAGGCGGTGGGCTTCCATGGGGAAGACATTATGTTCAGCAGCAATATGACTCCGGTACAGGATTTTCACAAGGCACGGGAGCTGGGGGCCTACATTAACTTTGATGACATCACTCATATTGAATTTTTGGAACGTTTTGCGGATATCCCTGTTACTTGCTGTTGCCGTTTCAACCCCGGCGGCCATTTTGCTATTGAAAATAACATTATGGATAATCCGGGGGATGCCAAATACGGCATGACCAGGGAACAGCTGACCAAGGCCTTCAAGATTTTGAAGAAGAAGGGGGTCAAGCATTTTGGCATACACGCCTTCCTGGCCTCTAACACCCTGACCAATGAATACTATCCGGAACTGGCAAGGATTATGTTTGAAGTGGCGGTGGAACTCCACAAGGAAACCGGTGCGGATATTGAGTTCATCAATCTGAGCGGCGGGGTGGGGATTGCCTACCGGCCGGAGCAGATTCCCAATGACATTATGGTCATTGGCGAGGGGGTACACAAACAATTTGACAAAATTATGGTGCCCGGGGGCTTGGGCAAAGTGAAGATTTACACCGAGCTGGGCAGGTATATGACTGCGCCGGCTGGGGCTCTGATTACCCGTGCCATCCATCACAAGGATACTTATAAGAATTATATCGGGGTGGATGCCTGTGCCGCTAATTTGATGCGACCCGCCATGTATGGGGCTTATCACCATATCACGGTAATGGGCAAGGAGCATGCCCCCTGTGATCGCAAGTACGATGTGGTGGGCGGGCTTTGTGAGAACAACGACAAATTCGCTATCGACAGAATGTTGCCGGAAATTGAGGAGGGGGATTTGCTCTTCATTCATGACACGGGGGCCCACGGCTTCTCCATGGGCTACAACTATAACGGCAAGTTGCGTAGTGCGGAACTGCTGTTGAAGGAAAACGGCAAAGTGGTCATGATTCGCCGGTCTGAAACGGCGGAGGATTACTTTGCAACCTTTGATTTTTTGGGATTGTTCCCTAAAAAATAAAAACAAGGAGGTTTGAAATGAAAAGATTATTTACTCTAATTTGTGTTGCCATGATGATGGTGGCGACCACTTGTCTGGCGGGAGCCAAACCGATTTTGGTATTGGCCGGCATGAGCATAGAAATGGGACACCTTGTGGAAAGGTTGGAGAAGCCGGAGTTTGTCAAAGTGGCGCAACATATGTGTGCCAAGGGCAAGATAGGCGGTCAGCCGGTTGTCATTATGTTTACCCATTTGGGCAGGACCAATGCGGCCTGTGCCACCACCGCCGGTATCATGAAATTTGATCCCAGCATGGTTATCAGTACGGGTACTGCCAGCGCCACCCATGCGAACATGAAACTGAATGACATTGTCATCTGTGAACGGCTTTGCACCGCCAATGTTTATTCCAGCGAACCCATGGCCCCGGGAAAAGGGTACAATATGGACAAATGGAAACTCGAAACCTTGGAGTTCGTTAAAGACGGGGTATGGCAGGCGGAGGACAGATATCTTTATTCAGACAAGAATTTAGTTAAGACCGCTTTGACCGTTCCCTATGAGCATGGTAATTTGGTCACCGGGACAACAGTAACCAGTGATACATGGATACGTGAAAGCGATTGGATTGCGGCTTTGCAGAAAAAACTTGGCACCGATTGTTCGGAAATGGAAAGTTTTGCCATTGGTGCCGTAGCCAGCAAATTCAACCTTCCGTTTTTGGCGGTGAGGGTTATTGCCAATAGCGAATTTATCAGTTTCAGACCTGATCATTTTGTGGAAGGGGATGAACTCTTCTACATTCAGTCCGCCAACTATTGCCAGCAATATGTATATGATTTGGTGAAGAAACTGGGCGCAACGAAGGCGTAGGGATGAACAGGGTTCAGCCAACAGGGTTCAGGGTTGAGTGAAGTTAGCAGTAACCTTGTAGGGGGACGGGTTCTTGCTTTGCGTCCCCTCGTGAGGGGAAGAGGGCCACGTAGTGGCGAAGGGGTTTCAAGGCTCCGCACCCGGGCAAAGCGTCGCTTTGCACATCGAAGTGTTAAGTGTTACGAAAGGTCCGCAGAAAAAAAGTTCCTTTGATAAAAATCGGAGGAACTTTTTCTGTTTGAATTGTAAAAATGACATGTTTCGGTTGCAACATTTTTGTCAAAAGTGTTGCAACCAAAAAAACTGTTTTTTACGTTGCAATAAGGGAAGTTATTGACGGTTTTATGGGAAAGGGGGAGAAAGATGCTTAGTAGAACGGCAATCAGCAAGGAAGATGGAAATGCTATCAGAATGAAATTATGGCCGGAATTATGTGACGGCATTTCCAAGGGGAAAGGAGATGTGAAGCGGGGATATGGGGTTGCGGGGGAAAATATCGACAGCGAAGGGAAAATTTTATGAAAAAAGATGAGGAAGGGGTGGAAAGTATACGATCTAAATGGTATAC
>JAKSOM010000061.1 GCA_024405585.1 Acidaminococcaceae bacterium
AGAGTCCGGTCAGCAGTGACAAATTTATCAAAAGGCCAACGTGGGAATTTCAAAACATAATAATCGCATTTCGGCTCATAACCGAAGGGGTCATTTTCATCCGCATGGGGCTGAATCTCATCCAAGGTGTAACCCACCGCAATCTTGGTAGTAACCTTGGCGATGGGATAACCGGTGGCCTTGGATGCCAAAGCGGAAGAACGGCTCACCCTGGGATTAACCTCAATGACTTAATATTTGTCGCTGTTAGGATCCTGGGCCAGTTGCACATTGCAGCCCCCCTCCACCCCCAGGGCACGGACAATGTCAAAGGAGGCCTGACGCAAACGCATCAGAGTGGCGTTGTCCAAGGTCTGAGCCGGAGCCACCACAATGCTGTCACCGGTATGCACCCCCACAGGGTCCACATTTTCCATACTGCAGACAATCAGGCACTGGTCCGTTGCATCCCGGATAACCTCAAATTCAATTTCCTTCCAACCCGCAATGCTCCGTTCTATCAGACATTGGTGAATGGGACTGTAACCCAAACCCTTTTCCGTAATATCAACCAACTCTTCCTCATTATTGGCAAAACCGCCCCCGGTACCGCCCAAAGTGAAAGCGGGCCGCACAATCAGGGGATAACCGATCTTTTTGGCAAAGTCCACCGCATCCCCCACCGTCTCCACCGTAATGGACTCCGGCACGGGCTGGCCGATTTGCTCCATGGTCTCCTTGAATAATTCCCTGTCCTCGCCCTTTTTGATCCCCTCGATTTTGGTACCCAAAACTTTCACATTATACTTCTCAAGAATCCCCTTCTCCTGCAATTCCAGAGCCATATTCAGACCCACCTGCCCGCCCAGGGTTGCCACCATGGAATCCGGCTTTTCCTTCTTGATAACCGCCTCAATGAAATCCGCATTAATCGGTTCCACATACACCCTGTCCGCCATATGGGTATCCGTCATAATAGTGGCAGGATTGCTGTTCACCAGCACCACCTCGTACCCGGCTTCCTTCAAAGTACGGCAGGCCTGAGTACCCGCATAATCAAACTCCGCCGCCTGGCCGATAATAATCGGTCCGGAACCAATCACCAAAATCTTCTTAACATCATTACGCCTTGGCATAATCTTTCACTTTGCCTTCTTTCATCACAAACTTACCGGCCAAAATTGTGGCCACCGCCCTGCCCCTGCAGGTCTTTCCCGCATAGGGGCTCAAATGACATTTGCTATAAAATTTCTCCGGGTCCACCACCCATTCCTTATCCAAATCCACAACAGTAACATCCGCAGGGGCCCCCACCTTCAGGGTCCCCGCATTCAGGCCGAACAACTCCGCCGGCTCCCTGCTCATCTTCTGGACAACGGTCTTCAGGTCAAAAATCCCCGTATGATACAAATCCGTCAGCACCACACCCAAACTGGTCTCCAAACCCGGGAACCCGTTGGGGGCGTTGCGGAACTCCACATCCTTCTCCTCCATGCAATGGGGGCTGTGATCCGTAACAACGGCGGAAGCAGTACCGTCCAAAACCGCCTGACGGCAGGCCTCCACATGATCCATACTTCTGAGGGGGGGATTGATTTTGGCCGCAGTGTTGTAATCGGCACAGGCCTCATCCGTCAAAGTCAAATGATGCACCGTCACCTCGCAGGTCACATGCACACCCCGCTTTTGGGCCTGACGGATAATATCCAAAGCCCCCTTGGAAGCACAATGGGCAATATGAACATGGGTGCCGGTATATTCCGCAATCAGCACATCCCTTGCCACCGCAATATCCTCCGCCAAAGCCGGCACGCCGGGCACACCGTTCCTGGCGCTCACCGCGCCCTCATGCATAAATCCGTCGCTGTCCAACTCCGGGTCAATGGCATGGCAAATCAGGGTCTTGCCAAAGGCGCTGACATATTTGGCGGCCAAAGTCATCATACGGCTGGACTTGACATAGTGACCGTCATCGCTGAAGGCCATAGCCCCCTTCTCCGCCATATCCGCCAGTTCCGCCAACTCCTTGCCTTCCTGCTTCTTGGTGATTGCCCCCACCACTTCCACATGGGCAAACCCCTCCCGCAGGGCCCTTTCCTTAATACCGCTGACCACAATGCTGTTGTCGCACACCGGAGCAGTGTTGGGCATGCAGGCCACCGTGGTAACACCCCCGGCAGCAGCAGCCATAGTACCGGTACGGATGGTCTCCTTGGCCTCATAGCCCGGCTCACGCAAATGGGTGTGCAAATCCACCAGACCGGGCATCACCACCAAACCCTTGGCATCATAAACCTCATCGGCACCCGCCAAATTCTCGCCCAAAGCGGCAATCCTGCCCTCCTCAATCAACACATCACACACTTTATCCAAATCTTGGGAGGGGTCCACCACCCTGCCATTCTTTATCAACAGTTTCATTTTGCCTCACCCCCGCCTAAAGTCAGATTCAACAAAGCCATCCGCACCGCCACACCGTTATTAACCTGGTCCCGGATAGCCGCATTCCCGCAATAACCTACTCCGTAAGAAATTTCCAAACCCCTGTTCATAGGTCCGGGATGGAGAATCACCACATCCTTCTTGCAAAGGGCCAGACGCTCATCATTCACCCCGTATTGGCGGGAATACTCCCTGGGTGTGGGGAACAGACCGTTCTTCTGACGCTCCAACTGAATCCGCAGCACATCCACCACATCCGCATCCCGCAGAGCATCCTCAACCCTGGCATCCACCGTCACTCCCAAAGCACTGATATCGTGGGGCAGCAAAGTCATGGGGCCGCAAACATGGATATCCGCGCCGAACTTCTTCCACATGGCAATATTGGAACGGGCCACCCTGCTATAAAGGATATCCCCCACAATCACCATCTTCAGCCCCTGCAAATCCTTCTTGCCGTACTCCCGCAAAGTGAACAGATCCAAAAGGGCCTGGCTGGGATGGGCATGGGCCCCATCCCCCGCATTTATTACCACGGGCTTGCCCACCTTGGCAGCATAAACGGAAGCCCCCTCCATAGGCGTACGGATAATCACCCCATCACAATCCATATTCTCCAGCACCAGCACCGTATCCTTCAGGCACTCCCCCTTGGTCACGGAACTGGAAGCGGTATTGATATTCACCACATGGGCCCCCAAATACTTGCCCGCACTCTCAAAACTGGTACGGGTCCGGGTGGATGCCTCATAAAACAGGGTAATCACCGACTTGCCCTTCAGGTAATCCGCCTTCTTCATGCCGCTTTTCATGATTTTCTTCATCTCCCCGCCGGTGGCCATAATCAATTCAATTTCCTCCCGCGACAGGGACTCAATATCCAAAATAACAAAAAAAAAAAGTGATGGTTTCTTCTCCATACTTGCCCCCCTTTATCAAACTGCCTTCAAAAAATAACCTGCGTTCTTCACGCAGGTTATAAAATTTTATTTTTTCTGCAATCCGTTCAGCAATACCGCCTTACGACTGAGATTGATACGTCCCTTTTGGTCAATCTCGGTAACCTTGACAACAATCTCATCGCCAATGGAAACAACATCCTCCACCTTCGCAACCCTTTCGGTGGCAAGCTGGCTGATATGGCAAAGTCCCTCCTTGCCGGGAAGAATCTCCACAAAAGCGCCGAAATTCATAAGACGGGTAACCTTGCCGGTATAAACCTGACCGGGCACCGCCTCCGCAGTAACCGCCTCAATCATCCTGATGGCCTTATCCGCTGCCTCACTGTTCACCGCAGCAATATAAATCCTGCCGGTCTCCTCAATATCAATCTTGACGCCGGTTTCCTCCGTAATCTTCTTAATCATCTTGCCGCCGGGGCCGATGACCTTGGCAATCTTATCCACATCAACGGAAACAGTGGTAATCTTGGGCGCATACTTGCTCAAATCTTTTCTGGGCTGGGAAATGCACTCCAACATCTTGCCCATAATAAACTCACGGCCACGCTTTGCCTGGGCCAGGGCCTGCTCAAAAATGGCCTTGTTGATACCGTCAATCTTAATATCCATCTGGATGGCGGTAATACCCTTGGCGGTACCTGCCACCTTGAAATCCATATCCCCCAGAGCATCCTCCAAACCCTGGATATCCGTCAAAATGGTAAAATACTCCCCATCCTTCACCAAACCCATAGCCACACCGGCCACAGGCGCCTTAATGGGCACACCCGCATCCATCAAACTCAAAGTGCTGGCACAAACGCTGCCCATGGAACTGGAACCGTTGGACTCCAAAACCTCGGAAACCAAACGGAGGGCATAGGGGAACTCATCCTCGGAAGGAATCACCGGCTTCAAAGCCCGCTCCGCCAAAGCGCCGTGACCAATCTCACGACGGCCGGGGCTCCGCAACGGCTTGGTCTCGCCCACACTGTAGGGCGGGAAATTGTAATGATGAATATAACGCTTAGTCTCCTCCACTCCCAAACCGTCCAAAATCTGGGCCTCGGAAAGGGGAGCCAAAGCCAAACAATTCAAAATCTGGGTCTGACCGCGGGTGAACAGGGAACTGCCATGAACCCGGGGCAACAAACCCACCTCACAGGTGACCTGACGGACCTCATCCAACTGACGGCCGTCGGGACGAATCTTATCCACACTAATGGTGCGGCGGACAATCTTCTTCACCAGCTTTTGCGTAATATAAGCCACATCCTCCGCATTATCAGGATACTTCTCCATAAAATGCTCAGCGATTTCCTTCTTAACCCGCTCCACATTCTCCTCACGCTGCAACTTGTTGGCATCCATCAGGGCCGCCTTCAAATTATCTGCCCCATAGGCCTCAATCTCCGCCACCAGCTCTGCGGGAGGAACATACACGGGCACCTCCATCTTGGTCTTGCCCACCTGAGCCACAATCTTCTCCTGGAACTCCACCAAACGCTTAATCTCCTCGTGCCCGAAGAAAATAGCATCCAGCATGGTCTCCTCGCTCACTTCCTTGGCACCTGCCTCCACCATCAAAATGGCGTCCTTGGTACCGGCCACAGCCAAATTCAAAGTGGAAACCTGGGCCTGCTCCACAGTGGGATTGATAACGAACTTGCCATCCACCTGACCCACCCGCACACCGGCAATGGGACCGTCAAAAGGAATATCACTAATAGCCAAAGCGCAGGACGCACCCAACATGGCCGGCATATCCGGCGCATTATCGGGATCCACGCTGACAGCGGTGGCCACAATCTGCACATCATTATGATAACCGTCCGGGAACATGGGACGGATGGGACGGTCAATCAGACGACTGGTAAGAATGGCGCTCTCCGCAGGCCGGCCCTCACGCTTAATAAAACCGCCGGGAATCTTCCCCACGGCATACATCTTCTCTTCAAAATCAACAGTCAAAGGGAAAAAATCCACACCCTCACGAGGTGTCTTGGTACCGGTAGCCGCCACCACAACAACAGTATCACCGTAGCGGACCAAAACAGCGCCATTGGCCTGCTTGGCAACCTTACCGGTCTCGATAGTCAGGGGTCTGCCGCCCCACTCGTAACTGAAACTCTGCATTCTTTCTAATGCCTCCTAAAATAACTCTTTTTTACTCTTTGGTAAAATCAATATATTATACAGCAACAGAAAAACAATTACAATACATAAACGCAAAACTTTGTAATATTTTCCAATGTGGATTTTATCTGCCTCACCTCAAAAAAATTCGCCTGCCGAATCTTCGGCAGGCGAAAAAAATCCTCAAGTTGCGGGAAATTAGTATATTTCCCCGCGG
Organism: Acidaminococcaceae bacterium; assembly: GCA_024405585.1. Taxonomy (GTDB): domain Bacteria; phylum Bacillota; class Negativicutes; order Acidaminococcales; family Acidaminococcaceae; genus Phascolarctobacterium_B. Next base: position 5,716 of record JAKSOM010000061.1, read on the forward strand.
AAGTATACTAATGTCCCTGCTATCTGC
>JAKSOM010000062.1 GCA_024405585.1 Acidaminococcaceae bacterium
ATTTGGCAAATGTTACGTAACGGCAAAACCGTTTTTTGACGTTCCAAACAGTTTTGGGTGAAAGAATTTTTGTGAAGGAAAGAAAATTGAAAACGCTTGCGATTGCAATGGGGTGTTGTGTTGATTGTTTCTTTCATTGCAAATTGTTTTTTTATTGGGATAACTACGGTTTCTGTTGTAAGTGTGATGACATTGTGGTAAAATACATACAATGATATATATATGTTGAGTCGTGTTGATTTGTTTTATTTTTTTGGAGGTGTTGCCATGAGGAAGAACAATAAAAAGAGTTTGCTGGCCGGTGCGGTGCTGGCTTCTGTACTGGGGTGCGGGTTTTGTGTGCCAAATGAGGTACAGGCGGCACAGGTGAATGCTGTGGTGGGGCCGAAGGATTTTGGTTCCTTGATTGGCAAGAGTATTGCTTTTGGTCAGAAACGTGGCTATGTGGAGAATCAACAGTTGGCCGTGATTGAGGAAAGGCCTACCTGGCAGATTATCGCTGGGGATAATGGCAGCATTAGTTTGCTTGCCAATCAGGCATGGGGTTATAACAGGTTTTCTGATGCAAATACGTATGATACTTTACGTAATCCGGGTGCTACAGTTACAATACTTTATTATGAGGAGGCATTAAAGTATCTTAATGACCACAGTAAGGAGTTTTTCTCGGCAGAGGGAATAGCTTTTTTGCAAAATCAAACTGTTTTAGAAGCGTGGAATCAGGTTCGGTATATGGGCGAAGGTGAATGTGGAGAAAAGAAATTCACCAGTATTTTTGCTTTGCCAACTATGGAACAAGTTAAAGTACTGGAAGAAGAAAAGCGTAAAAGAGATTTTGTCTATTGGCTTGCTGACGGCTATACATTTATCGGTGATATAGATTACAACCCTGAAAAATTTCATCAAACCTGTGATATGCGATATGATGCCAATACAGTTCAAGAGGGTGGTAGTATTGTTGAAAAAGCGGGTCAAAATCAAAATTACATTTTTCCCACCATTGAACTTAGTTTGCCTACTTTTGCAATGTATGGTGACAAAACTGGTTATGATAACGTTTTTAAAACTCATAATATAGAAGATACTGCACCGTTAAGATTGACATTCAAAGATACTAATAAGGAAAAGAATATCAACATTTCCAAACTGAGTGTTGCACAGGAGGGAATTACTTTTGATGCCAACGGTTTGGCAACAGGAGAAGGTCAGGGAATTGGCGGACTGGTGGAAAACGCCGCTGGGAATTATCTTGCTTATGCCCGTCTTGTGGACAACATTAATGCTGATGGCACAATGAAAGATGTGGAGATTAAATTTAATGACACTTCTATTACAGGAAACAACACAATCCATTTTTTCAACGAATGGATAGGGGATAAGTATGACTTGGCAGGTAATTTTATTGATGTGGGTGTTGAAATGAACAGTAATAAAATTTCCGAACTAACTTATCTGCCAAATGTTCAGGAATTAATTCTTGGGGATGGGGTTAAACTATCGCTCTCAGAAGAGCATAATTTTAATAAATTAACTATCGGTAACGGAGAATTTACATATACGGCAGTCAATATTGCGGGAAGGAGGGTAGGTAGTTATTACTACACCGAAAGCCAGGCGGTGAAAGTAACGGAAGCACTTGACTGGGCGAATGTCTTGCAGGCACAGGGGGAAATTATCTTTAAGGGTTCTTTTTCGGTTGCGGATGATACTTTAACTTTAATACGACCAACTAATACTGACCCCGAGTGGCAGCACGGCATTACTGGTTGGAATGATATCACCTATCACGGACAAGCTGGTCAGAGTGCGACCTTGAAGGTCAAGGGCAAGATGCACGGGCTGGTTGTGAACGGTGGGACTTTTGCAGCAGAGAAGGACTTGATTTTGGATGAGTATTTGCGGGTGAACAACGGTGCCGTCCTGAACCTTGGGGGCAATTTGACGACTAATACTGTCAATCTTAACGGAACTTTGAATATGACAACTGCAGATACGACGTTCACTGTGAACAAGGATTTTACGGCGGGAAATGGGGCAAAGATTACAGGCGTTGACAGTACTGACAAAGTAGTAACAGGTGAGAACCTGACGGCCAAGGGGAACATTGTTTTTGATAAGGTAACATTGGAAGCGGCAAAAAATATTCAGGTTCAAGGTAATTTGGATAGTAATGTTAATGTGTCCTCCAATGAAATTAATGTGAGGGGGAATCTGTCCGCAGAAAGGATTACTTCAAAAAATATTACGGCGGGCGGCAATGTTAATGTTAAAGAGATGAACGTAAATGGTGCTTTGAATTTTGCTAACGGCAAGGCCCAAAACATCACAGTTGGCGCCCTTGCATTTGGAGAAAGTGGGAAATTGGCAGGTTATACTTTTGATGTTGGCAAGGACATATTTACCATCAGCAATTCTGCCAGCGGAAAGGTAAAATTATCACCCAAATATGGAGCGAACCTAAACAACGGCGACAAGGTGGAGGTGTTCAACGGTAATGGCGATTTGAGCGGTCTTGTCATGAGTGTTGTCCGGGTTACGGACACGGCAGGGAAGAAAACCTATCTTATAAAACAGGATGCAAGCGACAGAGGAAAACTTAATGTAATTGCCACCAAACATAATGCGGCGGTGAATATTGGAGATGACGTTAAGGGGCAAAAAGTCGTTTTTGGGAACTATTGGCAGGAAAACCGTAATGCCAAGCAACCGGTGCTTTGGTCCTGTGTCAAACATGATGGTGGACAGACCGTTTTCCTCAGTGACAAAATTTTAGCTGAAACAGGTGGTAGTGTTTATGATACTCAAATGTGGAAAATCACCAATTTTTTGAAACAAGACAGCGGTTTTGTTAAAGAATTGTTTACAATAAGTGAAATTGTGGCATTATCCTGTGTTGGCGAGGATGCTTTGGGGTTACCATCTTTGGAAGATGTAAAGGATGGGGGTAACTACAGCTGGAATGCAGATGGCAGGAAAGCAGAAACAACGTTCTATGCCGGCAATGGCGGACGTTATTATGCTCTTGGCTCTACTCATTCTTTTGATGGTGTCTATGTTAATGATTGGGTTGATTCTTCAAACGGAGATATTGGCACATATAGAAGCTTGTGGTTTGCGTTTGGAGATGGCTCTCATTACGGCATTCGTCCGACCATTACTTTTGACGCTGCCACCGTCCTTTTCGCCACCAATGCAGAAAGCGCCAAGGGCATTACAGCCCTTGGCAACTTTACCCGTCTGAAAGATGTGGATGAGAACAGTACTTTGGAACTTACCTTTGACGATGCCTACCTTGCGGCTAAAGCAGGAACGGAAAGACAGACCGGGGATATAGGGATTGGAACTCTTGTTTTGCAGGGTAGCAATCTGTCATTGAAATATAGCAATGCCAAATACATGGATGAAAACAGTTATGTTTCTTGTCTTATTGGTGAAAGTAATTTGGCGGAGGACTACTTCGGCTACGGCAAAGCGGACAGGGTCAACAAACTGGGCAGTGACACCCTCAGCATAAATTTGGCAAACTTCCCAACTGAGCAGGGTGACAATGGTTATGCCATGACCCTCTTCAACGAATACGGCAACGGCACCAGTTTTGTGGGCGGGATGCAGGTTCTGCCCGGCAGTTTCCGGGTTGACAAGGGTAATCTTGTTTACAGCATTGCCCCCGGCGATTTGACGTTGGATGTGCAAGTGGGGAAAGGAAACATTCTGGAACTCACCGGTACCGGTGTTCTGGCAAAGAAAATCAGTGGTGAAGGCAAAGTACTGGTAGCGAATAACGGCATTTCTGCCTCCGGCGACCAAATGGTTATGGACTTTGAAACGGCGGAGGGTGTGACCATGACCATCACCGCCGGTAAGGTTACGGGTTCTTTGAAAGGCAATTTTATCCTGCAGAAGGAGAATCCCACTTCCACATACACGGATGTGTACTTTTATGGTAAAAGCATAGAGGGGCATATCAGTTCGGATAAGGAGAGTAATGTATTTGTATTGAACAAAAACACCAAGGTCAGTGGCGACTTGAGTATAGACCATTTCAAAGGCAGGCGCGGATATACTTTGGCAGATGTTTATACCTTGGACATGCGGCAGTCGGGGGCGGATACCACCTCCTACAACACCCTGACCATAGGCAAACTCCACGCCGGGGGCAAACTTGCCATTGATGCGGACCTGGTCAACCTGCAAAGCGACAAAATTGTCCTGAACGGGGTTGACTTTGAAGGTAACACCATCACCCTTAGTGCAGTGAACATAACGGCGGCCCCGGAAACCTTTGAAGGGGTTTACACCATCAACAATGTGGCAACGGGTTCAGCGAAAAATGCAGTGGTGACGAAGGCGGGAGGGCTGAAGGTCTTTACATCCAAGGGGAACTACACGGTCACCTTGGAAAACGGCAACCTGAAATTTGACACCGGGATTGCGCCGGCACCGGTCGGGCTTGCGGAATTTATTCAAAGTATGGAAGCGGGCGGTTCATATTCCTTTGCGGAGAACCAAACCCTGACCGGGGCTGTGACCACCGGCAACACGGACAAGGGCGTCTTCCTGAACGGCAACGATTTGACCGGCAGCCATAATGAGGGTATAACCGTTGCCGCCAACCATACCTTGAACATAATGGGCAACGGAAAAATCTCCGGCTTCGGAACGGCCCTCAAAGTGGAAAACACTGGCGTACTGAACTTGGAAAGTGTTATTTTCTCCGGCAACACGACGGACGTATATAACCAGGGCGACATGAAGATTGAGGGCAGTGTTACCATGGAAACCCTGAAGGGGGTGGGCACCACCACCATTGCTCAGGACGCTGAACTGAACCTGGGCGGGGCGGCGGCTCAAGAAATTACCCAAACCTTTGCAGGTGAAGGCACCTTGAACTTTAACGGTGACACCACCATTGCCGTGGACAAACTGGGCACGGCCATGAACACCATAGCGACAGGGAAAGGGCTCAATTTGACCAGTGGCGGCGACAACACATTGACCAAACCCGTCAGCGGCGGGGGAACAATAGCCATTGACGAAGGCAACACCATCCAAACAAATGCGGACAATCTGCAGGTGGCAGTGGTGAACTACGGAAAACTAAAGATAGGCGTGGACGGCCCCGGCCGGATAAGCAAGGGCATCATCGGCGGCGGAACGCTGGAATTTGCTCAACACACCATAGTGGAAGGCGGGGACATCCTTCAGAACGGTGTCACTGTGGACGAAAACGTGGCGGTGGAAACGGGCAAAATCATAGTACCGACAGAGATTACCAACAAAGGGGCCCTGCTCATCAATGCCGGTGACCTGCAGGGGAAAGCCGTCAACTCAACGGACGGCGGCACATTTATTGTTAACGGCTACACCATGTACAATGGGGCGGTATACCTCTATTCGGACGGTACGGAGGCGGGGCGGAAGCTGGAGGGAAGAATCGCCAATGGTAAAACTATGGTCATGGATGAGGTGCGGACAGAATGGGACAAACTTGAAAATACGGAAATCTATATCAACGGGGATGCCAAACTGACGTTATATAGGAGCGTAACAACTGCCGCCAATATAGACATGGATATCAGGGGCTGCAAAGAACTTGACAACGGTGCAGGTACGGGAACTTTGGTGACCGACGGCAACTTCACTGCAAACATGGACAGGGTGCAGGTGCCCTTGGAAAACAAAGGCACCCTGACACTGAACGCCGGCACAGGCATCAACAATATGGGAAAAATGACC
>JAKSOM010000063.1 GCA_024405585.1 Acidaminococcaceae bacterium
CCGCCAATTCCCAAATCTTGCCCTGGGGGTCCTTGAAGGCGCCGTCCCCATAAACCATAACTTCAATCTTCTTGCCGGTGGCCTGGGCCAGCCGGGCCTGGATGTCCTCCACCAATTCCTGGCATTCCTTGGGGAAGAGTTTGATTTGGTCCTCCTTGGCCTTGTTGCTGCCCAAAAGGCCGTATTTGGCGTTGAAGCCGCTGCTGTTAATGCTGGCGGTCATAAGATCGTCCAAACCGCAAACAACCTTCGCCCCTGCCGCCTTCAGAATCCTCTTGGTGCGGGCCCGGGTGTGGATGTCGCAGCACAGCACGTGATCGGCATAAGGCAGAATGGCTTTGGCCTGGTTGGCGAAAATGATTTCGCACTCCGCACCGCTTTCCTCAATCAGTTTGCCGTAATAATCCACATAGTCGATGCCGGTGAAGGGATGTTTGTTCTCCCCGAAGAGGGCCCGGTATTTTTCCAGGGTTAGAACTTCGCTGTAGGGGTTGACCCCGGCATCATCAAGTTTATCCAAAGACACCAATTCGTTGCCCACCTCGTCGGAGGGGTAACTGAGCATCAGAACGATTTTTTTTGCACCCTTGGCAATACCCCGCAGGCAGATGGCAAAACGGTTGCGGCTGAGAATGGGGAAAATGACTCCCACGGTTTCCCCGCCTAATTTTGCCCTGACATCTGTAGCGATATCATCCACGCTGCAGTAGTTGCCCTGGGCCCTGGCCACCACGCTTTCCGTAACGGCCACCACATCCCGGTCTTCCAGGGGGAAGTTTTCGGATTGGGCTGCTGCCAGTACGGATTCGGTAACAATCTTTGCCAAATCATCACCCTGACGGATGATGGGGGTACGGATACCCCGTGAAACAGTACCAACGTTTCTCATAATTCTTTGACCTCATTCATTGTCTGAAAAATTCTTTGGCCCGCAAAAAGGACCAGTGCATATTGTAATGGGTGGCGGAATGTTTAGCAAGTTTAATCAGCGGAAAATTTTTCGGAGTTTTGGGGCGCAACTTTTATGTTTGAAATGTTACAATGGCAATGCAGTTATACCGAAGATATGTTCTGAATTTTATGGAATTATTCGTAACGATATGAACATTCCAGGTTTGGCTTGGGGTAAAAGGGACTCCGTCGGGTGCAAGATGCAATATTGACGAAAAAATATTTGCACCCTTAACTAATATATGTTAAAATTGGTGCAATTATTGGGACAATCCCATTTGGCGAATCCAATATTCGCACGTTTTGAAAAGAAGGAGAGAAGAACATGAGAAAATCTTTTGCTTTAGCACTGGGTGCTATGATGTTGGCAGGCATGGCTACTTCCGAAGCAGCCATCAATCGTGCTGACCAATTCGTAACCGTTTTGACCGGTCCCACCAGCGGCATTTATTTCCCCATCGGCGGTGCTTTTGACAAGGCATTGAAGGACTACGGCTACAACTCCAGTTCCACTGCTACCGGCGCATCCGGCGAAAACATCAACGCCATCCTCACCGGCCAAGGCGAATTGGCTATTGCTATGTCTGACGCTGTACTGCAAGCATATGATGCTTACGGCGCATTCCAGGGCAAGAAACCCGCTAAGAACCTGAAGATGTTGATGAGCTTGTGGCCCAACTACGTGCAACTGGTTACCACTGAGGACAGCGGCATTAAGAAATTCGAAGACCTGAAAGGCAAGAGGGTCGGCGTTGGCGCTCCCAACAGCGGCGTAGAAGTTAACGCCCGCATGATGTTCGAAGCTCACAAGATGAGCTACAAGGACTGCAAGGTTGACTATTTGTCCTACGGCGAAGGCATCAAACAAATGATGAACGGCCAATGCGATGCAGCATTCGTTACCAGCGGCTTGAACAATGCCACCATTAACGAACTGGGCACCGTAAAGAAGATTTACATCGTTCCCATCGAGGGTGCTGCCCGTGAACGCCTGATGAAGAAATACCCCTGCTACAGCGTGGGCTTGATTAAGAAGGAAGTTTATGGCACTGCTAAAGATACCCAGACCGCAACCGTTATGAACATTATGTTGGTCAATGACAAACTCAGTGACGAACTGGTTTATGACATCATGAACGGCATCAACGAGAAAGTTGGCATCATCCAAGCCAGCCACAAGACCGCAGCAGCCAACATTAAACCTGACTTCTATCTGCGTGCAAAACCCATTCCCTTCCATCCCGGCGCAGTTAAATGGTATAAAGATCACGGCTACAAATTCTAATTTCGCATGACGAAAATTAGCAGTTATCTTCGCAGGGGGCCAGTCCTGGCCCTCTGCGGGATAATCTTTTTTATTGCATGTTGGTTCTATTGCCAACAAAAGGTTCTGAAAATATTTGTCTGGAAAACTGGTGAAGTTATCCTGACAGAGTCCGTTGCCACAGGGGACAAGATAGATGTCTTCTGGACTCATTCCCTGGAAAAGATTCCTTGGAATGAATACTATACCTTGCGTGAAGACAATGTATTGGTATTGGACACCATAACCTTCCCGGCTTTCGGAGCCGGTATTCCTGCAAACAAAGGCAAGACCCGGATCGGGGATGATGGCCTTATATATATGGAGAAAATCGGTCAGGAGTTCAGGTATTTTAAGTGGCTGAACTCCAAATTCACCCGGGAAATCAGGGTGAACGGGCGGCTCATCGTGCGGGGCACGGAGTTGCCGAATCATCAAGTTCTGATCTTACGCATCGAAAGGAGAGGATTCCCATGGAGGAAAATAAAAAATTCGATGAGGTTGTAAAAGAAGCCAAGCAAGCCAACCTTTCCAAGGAAGAGATGGAGGCCATGCTCAAGGCATCCAGCGGCGAACTGACGGCTGAACAACAGGCGATCATTGAAGAATTCGACAGGGAGCAGAAAGTCCGCAAATTTAAGGGCTGGCTGCAAAAATTCTACTATTGGTCCGCAGTGCTGATCGGTCTGTGGCATTTGTATTGTTGCGCCTTCGGCGGCCCGGTAACACTGGTTTACCGTTCCATGCACGTGGCCTTCATGGTGGGTTTGGGCTTTATGCTCTATCCCATTCACAAAAAGGCCGGTTTCAACAAGGGTATCCCCTGGTACGACTGGTTGCTGATACTGTTGACCTTTGCAGTACCCACCTACATGGCTTTGAATTATGTGGACATTGTTGACCATGCGGGGAATCCCACCACCTGGGATACGGTTATCGCCACCCTGCTGATTGTGACCTTGCTGGAGGCCACCCGCCGGGTCAGCGGCATGCCCCTCATTGTACTCAGCGGTCTCTTCCTCATGTACGGCCTATATGGCCGGATGATGCCCGTGTTCCGTCATCGGGGTTACACCTGGGCCCAGACCATCAACCATCTGTTTGCCAATACGGAAGGCATCTACGGCACCTCCGTGGACGTATCCGTAACCTACATATTCCTGTTCATCATGTTTGGTGCGGTTATGAACAAATCCGGCATGGGGCAGTTCTTCAATGACATTGCCCTGGCTCTGGCCGGTGCCAGCCGTGGCGGTCCTGCCAAAGTTTCCGTCTGCGCCTCCGCCTTTTTGGGTTCCATCAACGGCTCTGCGGTGGCCAACGTGGTTACCACAGGTGCCTTCACCATCCCTTTGATGAAAAAAACCGGCTACAGCAAGGAATTCGCCGGAGCGGTTGAATCCGCGGCCTCCGTGGGCGGTCAGATCCTGCCTCCGGTTATGGGTGCGGCGGCCTTCATCATGGCGGAAATGCTGGGCATGAAATATTACCAGATTACCATTGCGGCGGCCATTCCTGCCGTTCTGTACTACCTGGGCGTAATCCTGCAGGTTCACTACCGTGCCTGCCGTATGGGTTTGAAGGGCGTGAGCCGTGAGAACCTGCCGGCTGTGGGCAAGGTTATGAGGGAGAAGGGGCATTTGTGCCTGCCCATCCTGTTCCTGCTCTATATGCTCTTCTTCAGCAGCTTCACCATCATCTATGCGGCCTTCTGGTCAATTCTCTTCACTGTAGCCATCAGCTGGGTGAAAAAGGATACCCGCATGGGCTTCAAGGATTGTTGTGATGCTCTGGTTGCCGGCACCAAGGAGACCTGCTCCGTGGCCCTGGCGTGCGCAACGGTGGGCATCATCGTGGGTGTAATTGCCAAAACCGGTTTCGGTTTGAACCTGGCCAACGCCATCTTGGATTTGGGCGGACACAGTTTGCTCCTGACCCTGCTCTTCACCATGGTGACCTGCATGGTTCTGGGCATGGGTGTTCCCTCCATTCCTGCATACATCATTACCGCCACCATGGCGGCTCCTGCTCTGGCCAAACTGGGCATTCCTGAACTGGCCAGCCACATGTTCGTATTCTACTTTGGCATGTTCGCCAATATAACGCCTCCCGTAGCCCTGGCTTCCTTTGCAGCGGCCGGACTCTCCGGCGGTGACCCCATGAAGACCGGTTGGCAGAGCATGAAACTGGCCATTGCCGGCTTCATTGTGCCCTTCATGTTCGTATATTGCAAGGAACTTTTGCTCATCGGCGTGGGAACGGAATACAGCTACATGCATGCTCTGCAGGTTGCAGTTACGGCCATGATGGGCGTCATCCTTATCGCTTCTGCCATTGAAGGATGGATGGTTACCTCCCTGCCCCTGCCCTTCCGGGTGGCGGCTGGCGCGGCATCCTTCCTGCTGATTGATGCGGGCCTGATTACGGACTTGATCGGTTTGGCTGTTTTCGTGGCTTGCGCCGCCCAACAGTTCTACGCTGTGAAGAAGAACAAAGCGGCTTAGTCATCTCAAAATTAAAGGTCCCTTGCTTGCAAGGGGCCTTTTTTATGCTATAATTGGCAACGACAGAAAATTGATAGAGAAATGATATTGGCATGTTGAAAATTTTTAATGAAAACGAGAAAATAATTGGATATGCAAAAGAGATGCGAAAAAATTTAACGTATTGCGTTTGACACGATGTGCGTTTTGTGGTAGAATAAGCACATAAAAAAGTGAGGTGCCCGCCCACAAGTGGGATTGCCTCCTGTAGATTAGTTAAGAAAAACCACCTGCAGCAGCGACAACTGATTGGGTGGTTTTTTCTTATGATTAATAGCGTCCACTGAAATTAAAGATAAATGTCAGTAATGCCAAGAGAAACATTCCGAAGACCATAAGGTCTCTGAAATCAAAATTCTTCATAAGCATCACCTCCTTTTACGGAGGCAATCACCACCTGCACACGAGCAACTCACGGGCAGTATTTTAGCATATTGTTGTGGGTAAATCAAGTGGCTGGCAGTGACTTGATTGGCTATAATCTGGCTTTTGGAACATGCCACCATCACTATTCGCTATACTCTACACTCTACACTCTAATACTCTGGAGCGGAGCGACAAAGAGGGGCGGACAAGAAGGCAGGTGAAAGCGGAAGCAATTTTCCCCTTGGGGGGGGAAGGGGGACCGCTTGCGACAACACGAAGATGATGTTACATAAATCAAAATAATTGGCGGGAAAATATTGTAGTTTTGTATAGAAAAATTAAAAAGAAATAAAATTTTGATTTTAGCATAACATTTTGAGGATAAATTTCGTTTGTGTATAGTAGGGGTATCAGGGATAAGGATTCAGGTACAAGGATTGAGGGGAAAATTCGGAATCGAGAATGCAGAATTCAGAATTAGGATAGAGAATTGAAAAAAAATTTATTTTTTATTGCACTTTTTGAGGTTGGATTTCGTACATATATAGTAGTGGCAAAAAATATTTT
>JAKSOM010000064.1 GCA_024405585.1 Acidaminococcaceae bacterium
CTTCTATTGATATTAAGTGTAAATGTCCCGGTAACATTAACCTCATTCTTCAAATTCAAGATACCATTCAAAGTTATCTGTACATTACCCTCCGTACCGCTGCTCAAATTTGCCAAATTGAAATAACCCTCGGCCTTCTGCTTGTAATTCTCCGCAACCACCGGTTCAGCAGTACTTACGCCTTCCACATAAATATCTTTGCCGGCTACCAGTGAAATCGTCCCCTCATCGGTAAAAAAGCCAGCCGCTCCCTGATTGAAACTGCTGTTCAAAATTCTCACAACATTATCGGCACTGCCAATGCTGCCCTCAGAATTCAAGCAAATTATCCCATTGGTATTGCTGCGGATAAATCCCTGCAAATCGCTGTCCCTTCTCACAACGTAAATATCCCCCACACTGTCTACAACAATATTACCGCCATCAGCACTGAAAACATCCCCCGTCCTGCCCCCAGTCATAGAAAAGATGTTCAAAGGAGTGCTACTCGGATTATTCAGATAAATGTTCCCCGTAGCCGTTGCTGAGAGATTCCCCCCTGCCAAGGCAATTGTCACAGGGATATCCTTGGTGCCTATGCTGCCCAGCGGGGCTCCTGCCCCCTCCGCCCCAGTGTTAATAACAATGTTTTTGCCCAAAATGACCGGAGTATTGGCCTCGCCCCTAACATTGTAAAGATTGCCCCAAACATTGAACTGCACATCCCCCTGGGTCGTGTAAGCCGTATAAAGACGCATATCATAATTTTGGACGATTGCCTCATCCAATCCTTGGGCTTTACGGCTTTCCACAAAAATATTATTTTGAACATTGTCATCATTATTGAACTTAATGATGGTAATCTTTCCGTCCGGATTATCGGTCTGTTGCAGACCGATGGCCAGTCGCTCCCGCACAATCGCCTTTTTCTCCGATGCCTTCCACTCCACAGTGGAAGCGTCCGCTGTGGACAGGGCCTTCAAATCCTCCAAATGCGTAAGATGCCCCTCAGCATCCATTTCCCCCAAAGTGGACAAATCCACTTCACGGATCCTGTCACTGTTCAATCCCACACTGTCACGTACCACCAGGTTAATGTTCCTGCCATAAAAATTAGCCGCCTTGTCGGATGTCACTACCCCGGAATCCGGGTTAATGACTTTACTCTGAATGGAATAGAGCAACTGGTCAGGATTCCAATAAGTGTAATCGGCGTCACCGCCCTTGACTTTCTTGAGAACCGCCTTTTTCTCGTCAACCAATTCCGTATCTCCGCCGGCAATCATACCCATTTGCCGCCACTGGGCCAAAAGTTCATCATCCGAAATCCGGTTGGCCCTGGATTCATAGGGCAGGGCATCAATCACACCACCTTCGGAAACCGTCACGGTCACATCGCCCCCGTCCGAATAAATGGTGCCCACACGCAAATTGCCTGTGGTCTGAACAAGGTCTATATTTCCCTTAGCGTGAGCGTTCACACTGGCCAGCATTGTATCACTGCCCACCACAGCATCCGCCTGACCTCCCTTTATCCTCATACTGCTGTCGCCCATGCCCGTAATTTCACCGTTTTGACTGACTAAATCAATACGGGATGCCTGTACCAAATTGGTATCAGCGGCCTGATGAATATCACCGGCAGCGGTCAGGGCTGCCCCCTTCGCCTTTTCGCCGCCAAAATCAGCCAACACCACATTGCCCTTGGCCTGATAATTGTTACTAATAACCACATTGGCAAAACCGCCATCGGTGATAATACCTTTGAAGTTGACACTATCCCCGGCGGTAACGGCGATATTGGCCAAATTGTTCTTGGCAGTGAGATTGACAGTTGCACCGTACATTGCTGCGGAGGTCTGCTCAACAGAACCATTTTCGGAGGTAATATTCACAGTTCCCTTCTCAATCCTGCCGGTAACAACATCGGCGTTTTTAACTTCATAAAGTTGGGCATTACCCACAATACCGCCAACATTGATGTTCTGAGCGGAGGTAACATTCACATGGGCATCCTCCGCCGCCACCCCGATAAAGCGGATATTGATGGGATTTGAGGCGTTTACACTGGCATAGTCATATTGGGTAAGCCCCTCCTCACTTCTCCAAGTGTACTGAACCCATTTGTGGCATCCCAAATAACCGGTGGACCACTTTCTTGGTGCCCCTTCCTGATATTGGTTTACCCCCTCCGAGGTCTTCCCATGCAAAACTGTCATGCCTGCCGAAGTACTGGTGGATTTGTCAGACAAATAGATTCCCTTCTCCCTGGGTTTGGCATCTCCCACGTCCCCGGTTTCAATGGGTTCCATCCCGCTCTGCCAGGCATCCAGCTGCTCTTTGCTGGGAGTGCCGTCCTTTGCCCCCCACCATTTGTCCATGGTGGTTATCGTATAACGGGAATACTTTGTCTGCTTATATCCGGACATCCAGTTGTAACGGAGACCCTCAACGGGTTTATAAACATAACTCCTGCCCCCGCCGCTTATGTGCGGATTATCCACTTTTTCTTTGGTAATAGAATTATATGTGGTCACACTGCCATTGCGAATCTCCGTCACCAAAGCCGCCATCTTATCTTTTGCCACCTCAACATTGGAATCCGTAATCCGAATCAATCCCTGAGTATCATTAATGACCATATTCCCCAGATTCAAACCATAATTGAGTGTGTTGCTGATGTCGATATTATAGGCCCCATCCAAACAAATAATCTTGCCGTTACCCGTGCTGGCAATACGTCCCGTCAAATAAACTCTGCCCCCATTGGCATTCACATCCGCCGTCACCAGTTTTTGAGTGTAGGGATTATAGAAAACATCCACCACATAGTCATAGCACTGCTTGTCTGCGTTCCAGTATGCGCCGCCCTCAATAACACGGTAGGTAATACCGTTATTCCTCACCTCCGTATCCGTAAGATGCTTGGAACCGCTGTTTTTCCAAGAGTCAATTACATCATTGATTCTCTGCTGCTGTGCCGTTGTAATCTCCGCCTTAAAGGTCTCATATCCGCTTTGGATGACACCGTTGATATTGATATCCGTAGCATTAACATAAACCTGACCGCCGGCAATCCAATTGCCGATAACATTTCCATCCTTATCCTTTGGCGGCTCCGGTGCCTTCTGCCCGTCCGGAATAGTGGCGGTTATCAAACCGTATTCTTTCGTAGCCCCATCCGCAGCGTCATGCAAGTCACTTACGGCCTGATTGTAAAGGGCTGCATATTGGTCCTCAGGAGTTCCGCCGATATTGACAATACCATCCGTAAACCCTTGGGTAATGCTGCCGTTGTCCGCCACCAAATTCACAATCTTACCGCTGATTGCCACCGCATCCTTTGCAGTTTTGCCCTCAACAATAATATTCTTGGTGGTGGTATGTACCGAAACCCCACCCTTGGGAGCCATAATATTCCCATGGACAAGCACATCCGCCATGGGGTCATAAGAACCTGCAGCAATGCTTTCCGTCTTGGGGCTGGCACCGGCATAGGTTGCTTCAGGAACCTCTTCCCCGCTTGCCGTTCCCCGATGCCATTTACCGTCAGTGCCCTTTACGGCCACCGTGGAACCGTTACCGTCTATAATCTTGTCATCCCCATCCTTGAAAAATACCGTGGACTTGTCCACTCCCGCCGGAATATTGTTAAACAGGTCATAGGTCCCGGCCTTGAAGGAAATAAGACCGCTGTTATAAATACCGTTAATCTGAATCCCTGCCGTAGAGCCCTTGGCCGCAGCCAAAGTCAACGTCACAGCCCCTGAACCCTTGTTCAATTCCTGAACCTGCTGTTGCATACTCTTAGAGGCATCATCAGGATTCAGTTCTTTGCCGTTGAAAGAAATAATACCACCGGGGTCATCCACCACCATACTGCCGGTTTTCAACGCCAAATTGGTGTAATTGTTCACCGTAATAGAGGGATTGCCCTTGGCCGTCACGGAACCGGAACCGTTAAAATCACCGGTTTCCACCACCACATTACCGCCGGAAGCCACCAAATCGGGAATCTCAATATAGTCACGGCGGGGGGAATTGAGCCCCTTTGTAGAAGTATTGATACCCATTTCTTTGATAAGTTCCTCCAACCTGTCCCTTTCCGCCACCAATCCGTTATACACCGCTTTGTTGTTGTCATTTTTGTAGGCGTCAATCAGAGCGCCCACCTCTTCCAACCGCTTGGTCAGGGTTTCCACCACATTCTCAGAACCCAAAATAAAATCATCCATGGTAATACCGATGGTCTTAAAGTATTCAATATTGTCATTCCCGTCCCCATCCTTTAAATGGATAAATTTTTCCTTGTCACCCTTGCCCCACACAGGATGATCCCCGGCAATAACCATGGCCTTCTCCGCCTCATCCAAGAACACCCAATCCCCGGCGGCGGTGCCCACATCAATCCACACCACATTGGCAATACCGGCAGTTACAGAACCATCCACCATCACCTTATTATTGCGGGCAATAGGTGCCTCGTCAATATTGCCGCTGGTGGTGCTCACATAACTTGCCCCCCTATCCTCATCTCCCGGATGCCACAGGGAATGATAGGCGGCCACCGTACGGATACTCTCCCTGCCGTTGCCCGCATAAAGAGTTGTATGACGGGTACTCTGGGAGGACGCCCCGGCCCCAATCCCAATTTGGTTGTTCTGATAAATACTGTTGCTGACATAGGGATCATTGGTCAAACTGATGAGTCCGCCGGAGAAGGTCTCCGCCTGAATACTCATATTCATTTCTGCCACATTGTAACTGTTCTTCTTCCCTGCCAAAAGATTCACATCCTGGGTGCTAAACAGAGTACTGCCCCCATCCAAACTAATCTTGTTGTTACGGGTCAGAACACTTTTCGTCATGGTGGAAACCCCTGAGGCCACACCGCTGGCCACCTCCGCATAGCTCCTCAAGTACAATTCCAAATCATCGTAAGCGACAACGCTGACATCACTCCCCGCCTTCCTGGTCCTGATTTCAGAGCCGTTGGTAACCTCCACACCATCATCCACTGTAATTGTACTGGTAGTATTAGCCATAGCCCCCGTGAAAACTACGGAAACCGCATAATCATAGTTAGCAAGATTGATATAACCGTCCGTATGAGCGGAAATATCAATGTTCTTGCTACCGTAAACTTTACTGTTATCCACATTCACTTTATTGTTCAGTGTAATGGTACTGTCCAAATCCGAAACATTGATGGATAACTGTTGTCGTCATTCACCCTCACATCCGTATGGGAACTGATATCCGCCTCCCCGGAAACATTGATAGTGGCATTCTTCAAATTAGTAGTGGTGGTTTCCGTAATCCCCTGAATCTCCAACTCCGTACCGCTTCCGCCTGCAATAGTGGCCTGCACCGCCTTGGACAAATAAGTCAAATTATCCGTTCTGCCCGCCGCCACATCCAAATCCCCGGCAACATTAAAAATACCACTCAAAGTAGTGGTGGTAGTTCCTGTAACCTTACTCTCCACCTTGGCCGCCACCGGACTGATATTCACAATACCGCCGCCGTCACCATTGGCAACGGAGTTCAATTTGTCATTACCCTTGGCCTCCACCGAAAGTTTTCCAACCGTAAGTCCCGCACTTCCCGGATTGATGGTGGTAATGACAGTACTCTTCAAATCACTTTGGGAATAATTGCT
>JAKSOM010000065.1 GCA_024405585.1 Acidaminococcaceae bacterium
AGGGGTTGCGATTTGTGCTATAATGTCGGAAATATAGAAAGCTGGTGATGGGGATGGCGGCGAAGTTTGATACAAGTGAGTTTTTTGAGGATTTGGGTTGGCAGATTTGGTCCTGGCGGATGGGGCGGGGGATGACGCAGAAGATGCTGGCGGATGCTTGCGGCGTATCCCCTTCCCGGATTTCGATGATTGAGACGGGCCGTTCCAAGATTAATTTTGAGACCTTTCTGCTGATTGCCAAGGCCTTGGATGTGGAGCCCTATCGTTTGCTGGACCCCAAGGAGAAGGATAATTTGGTGCGGTTTGAGGCGGATCCCGAGATGCAGAAAATTTTGGCGCAAATGAAGGAGTTGAGTGAAGAAGCAGGGAAGGAATACAATTTTAAGCAGTGATGCATAAAACACATCTGAATTTTCATATTGGGGTTAAAAAACAGAAATAATCTCAATGAAAAACTATATGATTCAAAAATATGGCAGTGGGCGGTAAAATCTGCCCATTGTTTTTTTTGTAAAATTTCTGTCGCTTGGGGGAGGTTTACTCTTAGAAAGATGTGGACGATAAAAGTTTTTATGTGGTATAATAAAAAAATAGATGAGAGTTAGGATGCAGAAATGGAAAAAG
The DNA here is from genome assembly GCA_024405585.1 of Acidaminococcaceae bacterium. Classification (GTDB taxonomy): domain Bacteria; phylum Bacillota; class Negativicutes; order Acidaminococcales; family Acidaminococcaceae; genus Phascolarctobacterium_B. The sequence goes on from JAKSOM010000065.1 coordinate 625, forward strand.
CAGGTGTGCGAATTTGTTTTTTGTCCGGACAGGGGTGTGTCCCGGTGGTTTTGTAAAATGTATCTGATTGCGGCAGTGTTGCGGTTGTTTCGAAAGGAGCGGTTGAAGGATGGCAGAAAAAATTTCTTTGGAGAAGATCAGCGGTTTCAGCGGTAAGTTCAATGAGAGTATGTTCTGGTCCGGGTTGCAGAAGGTTTGTTCCGCTGTGGGCAGGGAGGTTGTTTACAAGGTTTTGCAACTTTATTACGTGCTGCAGAAGGACGATGTGGCAACATCGCAAAAGGCCTTGATTATGGGGGCTTTGGCTTATTTGGTGAGTCCCATTGATGTTGTTCCCGATTGTATTCCCGTGGTGGGCTGGCTGGATGATGTGGCGGCCATCGGTATTGTGCTGAGTCAGGTTTCCAAGTATGTGGATAGTGATATCAACAGGAAGGTTGAGCGGAAGATAGACGAACTTTTTGATTGATGATTTGTGCAAAAGGGCTTTTTTGCCCTTTTGATTTTGCTATAGTGAAAAATATTCGGTAGCATATATTTTTGTTCTGTCTGTAGTGTATAATGTAGTAATGTAGCTTTGTATTATGTTGGTCGGGTTCGCTTGTATCATTTGCATATTGACGATTCTTGCGGCTAATCCCTGTTCGGCGGATTGCGGTTTCGGGGATAGGGGTCCGGAGGTTTACCGGGTGCAGGTGGAGCTTTTGAAGCAGGGTTTCCCGGTGAGGGTTCTGGATGGAAAATATGGGCCTGAGACGGAAAAGCTGGTACGGGAGTTCCAGCGCCGTTGCGGCCTGACCGAGACCGGGTATGTGGACAAGGTGACCTATTATTCCCTGTTGAGCCGTGAGGATTTGTGTACGGAGGTCAACCGCAGGGTTTTGCGGCTTTTGGATATTGCCACGCTGATGCTTTCTGTAAAGTACGCCTGGGGCGGGGAAAACAGCAGGGGCTTCGATTGCAGCGGTTTTACGGAGTATTGCTACGGTTGTGTGGGGGTGGATTTGCCCCGGACGGCGGATTTGCAGTATGAGTTCGGCCGGCCCCTCCGCCGCAACGAGTTGGAGCCGGGGGATATGGTGTTCTTTTCCACTTATGAGCCGGGGGCTTCCCATTGCGGAATCTATATGGGAAGCGGTAAATTCATCCATGCCGGCAGCAGCACCGGGGTGACCATTGCGGATTTGGGCAATGTTTATTGGCGTAAGCGTTATTACGGCGCTTGCAGGGTGCTGGGCTGAGGGTTTCTGACATTTTTTTGACACATATTTTGTGTAGTATTGGGTTGTGGAGGTTGCAGTGATGAGAAAGATTTTGGTGGTGCTGATGATGTTGTTGTCCCTGGCGGTGCCGGCTTGGGCGGATAAGAAGGTGATTGCGGTGATGGATGTTACCGCCATGGCCAGGACTCCGGTTGCCAAGGTTGCCCGGGAGGATATGTATCAGTCCCTGGTGAGCACTTTGGTGCAGGACGGCAAGTTTATTGTGGTGGAACGCCAGCAGCTGGATATGGTTCTGAAGGAGCTCAATTTCCACGAGAGCGGAATGATTGAGCCAAGTACGGTCATCGAGATGGGGCAGATGACCGGCTCCCAATACACTTTTATCGGCAATATCGTTTCCGCCGAGGTTATCCCTTTTAACAGCATTCTTTACAGGGGTGACAAGGCGAAGATTAAGCTGAACTACAAGATAATCGACAATAGGACCGGCAGGATATTGAAGTCGGAGGTTATTGTGGGTTCCGCCAGCACCAGCGATGTGCAGGGTGGCAGCAGAAAGGACCGGGTCCTGGTTTCCAGGGCGGTGGCGGATATTTGCGAAAAGGTGATGAAGCGTATCGGCAGTTTGAATCCTTTGGATATTGCCATTGTGGAGATTGATGATGAGCAGGTCTATGTGAATATCGGCGATAATGACGGGGTCAGGGAGGGGGACATCCTTCTTGCTTACCAGTTGGGCAAGGAATTGATTGACCCCAAGACCGGGGATGTGCTGGGCAATACGGAGAAATTGGTTGGTAAGCTGAAGGTTAAGGCGGTTTATGAAAAGTATTCCGTTTGTGAGATTAAGGACGGCAAGAAGAAGATAACCATGGATTGTGCCCTGCGAAAGGCGAAGAAATGAAAAAGTATGTTTTAATGACGGCCCTGCTGCTTTCCCTCTGCGGTTCCGTCTGGGCCAAGAGCATCGATGTTGAGGGGGTGGCGGCCACCGCCAAGGGGGCGGAGCGTGAGGCCCTGCGGAATGCGGTGGAGAACGCTGTGGGGACCTATGTGGGCAGTATGACCTTGACGGAAAAATATAAAGTTATTCAGGACAGCATTTTGACCCATTCCCAGGGTTATGTGTCCGATTATCAGGTCTTGGAACGGCGGCAGAGGCGGGACGGGCTTTGGCGGGTGAAGCTGAGGGCGGAGATTGATGAGACAGCGGATGCCAAACTTTTGAGTGAATTGGCCAGGCAGGGGATTATCAATATTGTCCTGCGGAACCCGAAGATAGACGTGATGATTAATTATGGTGAAAACTCCGCCGTGGGCAATTGGACGGCGGTGGCACTGGCGGAGGAACTGGTGGGCACCGGTTTTAAGCGGGCTGCCATCGGGGAGCGGGATGACCCGGATTTCGTCATCAGGGGTTACGCCAAATACAGTGACGGCGGTGATGTGGGCCAATTTATCGGTGACGGTAAAAAGCGTACCGGCACCAAGTCCGCCAGGGTGACGGTGGCGGCGGAACTCCATCAGATGTCTACGGGCAAGACCATTGCCCTGGGCAGCAAAACCGTGAGTGCGGTGGCGGCGGGGAAGGAATATGCCCTGCAGAAGGCGGCACATAGAGTCGGTTCGGAAATGGGAAAATATATTGTTGAACAATTATTGATTTTGGGCAGCGGCCCGGCATTGAAGGAGGAGAAGAAATGAAAAAAACTTTGGTGATGAGTGTATTGGCAATGGGTTTGAGCGTAACCGCTTTGGCGGCAGGCAGTTTGGCTGCGGTGCCGGGTGCGGGTGTGACTGTAACCCAAAAAGCGGTTCAGAATGTGGCACCCGGTGGGGCCCCCGCAGGCCAGCGGACTTTGGACAGTGTTGTGAACTGGGACAAGGGTGCGGATGCGGATATTGTGGTTATGGGTTTCGGCAAGACCAATGACGGCAATATGCTGATGGCACGGCGGGCGGCAGTGGTTGACGGCTATCGCAATCTGGCTGAGACCATTGGGGGCGTACAGGTGGATGCGGATACTTTGGTTAAGGAGGCCATGACCAAGAGCGATGTCATCAGGACCAATGTGAGTGCGGTGGTGAAGGGTGCCAGGATTGTGGAGGAGGGCCAGTTGGCCGGAGACAAATACTATGTGAAGATGAGCTTGCCTCTGTACGGGGAAAGGACCTCCGTGGCGGCGGCCATCTTGCCGGAGACAATGAGGAATGTCGCCTATGAGGCACCGGAAAAGGTGACAAAGAAATCCACCGTGCTGGACAAGGAAACTTTCAAGGAGGTTAAGGGATTGAAGTATTCCGGTATCGTTGTGGATTGCCGTGGTTTGGGCCTGGACTGCACTTTTGCCCCCCAGATTTTGGACAGCAACGGCAGGGGGATTTACGGCATGGAAAACATTGACAAGGATTTTGCCGTCAGCAAGGGAATGGTGGAATACAGCAAGGATATGGATTTTGCCATGAGCGGCAGGAGCCGTGCGGGCAGCAATCCTTTGATGATTAAGGCCAACGGGGTGAAGGGGGGGACGAACAGCGTTAACCACGTGAATGCGGTCGTTACTCCGGAGGATGCGGACAAAATTTTGCTGGCCATGCAGAACAACAAAAAAGTGTTGGATGATTGTGCGGTAGTATTTGTAAGATAAAAAAACCAGCAGGCAGTGTAAAAAAAGGACGTGCTGAGATGCGGAAGTGAAAAAAATTTTTCATGTTGAGGGAAATGAGTTCAGTATCCGAGGGGAATGAGTTCATTTTGGCTGAAATGATGCGGAGCAAATAAGATTGACAATTTTTGGTTGAAAAATATTTTGGAAACGATATAATTCGAAAAGATAGTGATAAGGAAGGGATGGTGGATATGAAAAAGATTGTTATGGCTACGGTGTTGGCTTTGTCCGTGGGGGCTACTGCTTTTGCAGACAGGTACAATCCTTATGACGATATGTTCAAAACGCAATCGGTTCAGGAAAGGCGCATGGGTGTGGCCCAATGTAACTACCTGCTGAAGGACGAGAATTCTGCTCCTGTGGGTGGGGCGGTACTCACCTATGTAAATTGGGAAAACCGTCAAATGACGGCTACAGCGGACGGCCAGGGGCGTGTCCATTTGGAATTTACTCAACCGGGTTTTGTTCAACTGGTTTCCGTAAAAATTGGTGGGGTTGAATACCGGGTAATCGGCGATGACCTCAGCGACGATATCAGTTATAAGGATGTGGGCAAGGGCAAAGTGGAATACTATGTCCTGCAAAGGAATTCCGCCAATCGGGCGATGTATGTCTTTGATGCGGATTGAACTGGAGTTTTTGAGGCAATAGGCATTAGGGATGAGGGCGAAACTTCGGCAGGAAGTAGAACGTCCGCAGTAAGGGGCTATTTTGTTACGGCTTCTTTTTGTCAGAAATTCAGAAAATGGGAGGAAGAGAAGATATTTTTAATATAAGGGTGGTAAAGTTGCTAAAAATGCAAACTTTACCACCCTTATATTGACTTTAACGAACAGTTTAGGTATAATTAAGCAAGAAAGGTGGAGGAAAGACATCGTGAAAAAGTATTTGAGGGAATATTACTATCGGCAAATAGAAGGATTTCTCCGGTCTGATATGATAAAGGTTATCACGGGCATCCGCCGTTGTGGCAAAAGCAGTTTTCTGGAATCGGTGATGGACAAACTTATTTCTGACGGTATTGATTCAAAAGATATAATTTACTTGCCGTTGGACAAAAAAAAAAAAAAAAATATCAGTACCCCGGAGCAACT
>JAKSOM010000066.1 GCA_024405585.1 Acidaminococcaceae bacterium
TTATGTTAGTTTTTGCTTGTTTTCAAGGTCAAAGTGATTATTTTGTTACAGCCCCCTGCTCCTTTTTATGTTTCCTTTCTTTTTCCAGTCGCTTTTTTTCCTTTTCCTCTTCCTTTTTGCGGAGTTTCTCCAATTTGGCTTGGCGTTTAGCCTGTTCCTTTTCGAATTTCTCCTTTTCCTTTTTCATCCTCTCTATTTGTTTGAGTTCTTCTTTGGTGGGCTTATGTTCCGGTTCCAGTTTGGGTTCGGGCTTAAAGTTGTACTCTACAGTTGCTCTTCCGTCTTTTATGACGGTAACTCCCTGATTGCCCCGTTTGATGGGGGGTGGGGTGATATGTGTCGGAGCATCAACCCTGTCTTCAGGAATGGTTGGTCCGGTTTGGATGTTTTTCTGACTGGGAATATTATCTTCGGGAGCAACGGCTGGTTCGGCCTGGATGCTTTGCCGGTTGGGGACAATATCTTTGGGAACGGAGGTTCTGGCCTTTGCCCAAACCTGCTCCGGATGTTCACTGTAGAGGGCATCATGAGCTGTTTTGTCGGTAATGTCGGCAGGCAGGGGCTTCATGCCGTTGATTTCCACCATGGGGATGTACTCCGTTGGTTTTTCGGTGAATTCCGGTAGGGAATCCAACAATTTTTGTGCTTCCTCGTCCTTGCCCTCGGCAAGGAGTTTTTTTGTATTCAAGTCGGCCTTTTTGACTAAATCGTTGTGTTCATCTCTGGCCTTGTCATATTCTGGCCTTTCCTTTTTCTGAGGGTAGGGAAGGGTGTAGTTTTGGTGGTGCAGACAAATGAAACTGTCTATGCTGTCAAGAAATTCCTGGGTTTTCAAGGTTTTGGTGGGTTGGATGCAAAAGAAGGAATATTCCTTGTTGTGAGCCCAAAACTTGGCCATCAGGTAGTTTAGCACTTCCCCCTGATCCTCCATTTTGCTGAAGGTGTAGATGGATTCGTGGTTGGGGGACATATGCAGAATGCCCTCCACATATGGTTCCAACCCCATTTTCATCAGTGAATTGCGGAATTTTGATCTTTCGTTGTCCAGTGCCAGCCCATTGATTTCGGAAATTTGACTGGGGGAAATTTTGATAACGAAAGTGGCTTCATCTTCGGGGTCATAGGCGTTCAGCACAACGTATTTGTTATCGGTGTCAGGCCGTGTGTCCAGAAGGAACCGATCAGGCAGATTGATAAAAAAATTATTGGTTCTGTCAATAATTTGTCTTGCCTCGGCATTGCCGCCGAAAGCCAGGGCGGCGATTAGTGATGTAATAAGTATTTTTTTCATAATGTTGCAATTATACCACAGTTTATAGTTTATTTCCAGTTGTCGATGTGTTATAATACATTTATCTTATAATTTTGTTTGGAGGTGCTTGAAAATGGCAGTTACTAAAATTGGTATCAATGGTTTTGGCCGTATTGGTCGTGAAGTTTACCGTGTGGCTTTTGACAACCCTGATGTTGAGGTTGTGGCGGTTAACGATTTGACTGATGCGGCAACTTTGGCCCATCTTTTGAAGTATGACAGCGTACATGGTACGTTCCCCCATGAGGTAAGCGCCAAAGGCGATTACATTGTGGTTGACGGCAAGGAAACCCGTGTTTATGCAAATCCCGATCCCGCCAAGATTCCCTGGGGGGAGAACGGGGCGCAGATTGTGGTGGAGTCCACCGGCCGTTATACCGAGGGTCCTAAGGCAGCAGCCCATCTCCATGATGGAGTGAAAAAGGTCATTATCAGTGCACCTGCCAAGCAGGAAGATATCACCATTGTTATGGGTGTTAATGAAAAGCTGTATGACCCTGAGAAACACAATATTATTTCCAATGCTTCCTGCACAACCAACTGCTTGGCGCCCTTTGCAAAGGTTTTGGAAGACAAATTCGGCATTGAGAGCGGTCTGATGACTACTGTCCACAGTTATACCAATGACCAAAGGATTTTGGATTTGCCTCACAAGGATTTGCGGCGGGCACGTGCTGCTGCCTGCAGCATCATTCCCACCACCACCGGCGCTGCTAAGGCCGTGGCTTTGGTGTTGCCCTCCTTGAAGGGTAAGTTGAACGGTTTTGCTATGCGTGTTCCCACACCTAATGTTTCCATTACTGATTTGGTGGTTAATCTGAAGAAGGATACGACGGTGGCAGAGATTAATGCTGCCATGAAGGAAGCGTCCGAAGGAAGTATGAAGGGCATTCTGGGCTACAATGAGTTGCCCTTGGTGTCCCGTGACTATAATGGATGCCCTTTGAGCAGCATTGTGGACGGGCTCAGCACCATGATGATTGGACCCCGTATGGCGAAGGTGGTTTCCTGGTATGATAATGAGTGGGGTTATTCCAACCGTGTTGTTGATTTGTGCCTGTATGTAGCAGGAAAAGGACTCTGATTATGGATAAACTGTCTATCAAAGATTTGCAGTTGAAGGGCAGGAAGGTTCTGATTCGGGTGGATTTTAATGTGCCTATGGAAGGCGGCAAAATCACGGATGACACCCGTATGACGGCTGCTCTGCCCACCATCAGATATGCCTTGGATGCGGGGGCGGCGGTGATTCTCTGCTCCCATTTGGGCAGGCCAAAAGGGGAAGTGAACAAAAAGTATTCCTTGGAACCGGTGGCGAAACATTTGGAGGGGCTTTTGCAAATGCAAGTTGCTTTTGCCGCCGATTGTGTTGGCCCGGTGGCGGAAGAAGCTGCGAAAGCGGTTGCGCCGGGGGAGGTTTTGCTTCTGGAAAACCTGCGTTTCCATGGGGAAGAGGAAAAGAATGATATGGAGTTTGCCGCCAAACTGGCATCCCTGGCGGAGGTGTTTGTAAATGACGGTTTTGGTGTGAGCCATCGGGCCCACGCTTCCGTGGAGGGGGTGACCCATTATCTTCCTTCCGCCTGCGGCTTTTTGCTGGAAAAGGAAATCGAATTCATCGGCGGTGCGGTAACCGACCCCAAGCATCCCTTCGTGGCCATCATTGGCGGGGCCAAGGTCAGCGACAAGATTGGCGTTATCGATAATCTCTTGGATAAGGTGGATACCCTCATTATTGGCGGCGGCATGGCCAACACTTTTTTGGCGGCCCAGGGCTGCAGGATGGGCAAATCCCTCTTGGAGAATGATAAAATTGATTTGGCCAAACAGTTGTTGGCCAAGGCCGGGAAGAATGGGGTTAAGCTGCTTTTGCCGGAGGATTTGGTGATGGCAGAGAAGTTTGCGGCCGATTCCCGCTTTGTGAATGAGGGAGCTGAAGGGCTCAACCAGGACTATATGGCCTTGGATATCGGCACAGCCACCCAAAAAAAATATGTGGCCGCTTTGCAGGATGCAGAAATGATCGTTTGGAACGGACCCATGGGGGTCTTTGAGATGGATGCTTTCTGCAAAGGCACGGAAGCGGTGGCCAAGGCGGTGGCCGGCAGCAAGGCCATCAGTATCGTTGGCGGCGGAGACAGTGTTGCCGCTATTGAAAAATTGAAACTGGCCAAGGAGATTACCCATATTTCCACCGGCGGCGGCGCTTCCTTGGAATATTTGGAAGGCAAGGTTCTGCCCGGTGTGGCGGCCCTTGACCCGGTGCGGTTGCCCTTGGTGGCCGGCAACTGGAAGATGCACAAAACCGTCAGCGAAGCGGTGGACCTGGCTTTGGGGGTGGTGGAAGCCACCAACGGTTGCAGGGCGGAAGTTTTGGTTTGTCCACCTTTCACCTGTCTGGATGCGGTGGCGGAGGCCATTGACGGCAGACATGTGCATTATGGGGCCCAGGATTTGTGCTGGGAGGACAGCGGCGCCTATACCGGTGCCGTTAGCGGTGCCATGATTGCGGACATTTGCTGCGACTATGTCATTGTTGGCCACAGCGAGCGTCGTAGTATTTTCTGCGAGACGGATGAGGTGGTGGCCAAGAAGCTGGCGGCCGCCTACCGTAACGGCTTGAAACCGATCCTTTGCGTAGGTGAGAACCTTGAAGAGCGTTGCGCCAACGCAACCGCCGGCAAAATCACAGGTCAAATCGAGAGTGCCGTGAAGGGGCTTACCAAGGAGCAGGCCTCGGAATTGGTGGTGGCCTATGAGCCCATTTGGGCCATTGGTACGGGTAAGGCGGCTACAGTTCAGGATGCGGTGGAAGTTGTGAAACTGATTCGTGAAACTTTGACAGTCATCCACGGTGCGGATGTTGCCCGCAAGGTGCGTGTTCTTTATGGCGGCAGTGTGAAGCCCGAAAATGCCAAGTCCTTTGCGGATGCGGGGATTGACGGAGTGCTGGTGGGCGGAGCTTCTTTGCCATTGTTAGGGCGTTTTGATTAGGAGCCATGAAACCTTTAGTACTGATGATTTTAGACGGCTGGGGCATTGCCCCGGCCGGTAGCGGCAACGCTGTCAGCGTTGCCGCTACTCCCAATTTGGACAAGTTGTTTGCCCAATATCCCCATTCCACCTTGGCTGCCAGCGGTGAAGCGGTGGGGCTTCCGGATGGACAGATGGGTAATAGTGAAGTAGGACATTTGAATATTGGCAGCGGCAGGATAATTTATCAGGAATTGACCCGTATCACCAAGTCCATCCGGGATGGCGATTTTTTCGCTAATGCTGTTTTGCATGAATGTATGGTCAGGTGCAAAAACCATGCCCTGCATCTCATGGGGCTGGTGAGTGACGGTGGGGTCCATTCCCATTTGAGTCATTTGCTGGCCTTGGTGGAAATGGCCAAGCGTGAGGGGTTGGAGAAGGTTTATATCCACGCTTTCCTTGACGGCAGGGATGTGCCGCCTAAGTCTGCAGTAACCTATCTTCAGCAGTTGGAAGAAGGTTTGGCCAAGATTGGTTTGGGCCAGATTGCCACTGTCAGCGGCCGCTATTACGCCATGGACAGGGACAAGAATTGGCAGCGTACCCAAAAGGCCTATGTTTGCCTGACCAAGGGGGATGCTCCTGCAAGGGCGGGTGCCGTACAGGGTGTTGAACAAAGTTACGGTGAAGGGGTGACGGACGAATTTGTGGTACCCTTCAAGGTTGCTGGTGTAGATGGCAGAATCAAGGCCGGTGATGGAGTGATTTTTTTCAATTTCCGGCCGGACCGGGCCCGTCAGCTTACCAGGGCTTTGAATGACAAGGATTTCTCCCATTTTGACAGGGAGCAGGGGGCCATGCCGGTCAACTATGTTTGCATGACCCAGTATGATGCCACTATTGATGCGCCGGTGGCTTTTCCGCCGGAAAATTATGTGGACACTTTAGGTCAGGTGTTGGGGGCAAAAGGGTTGAAGCAGTTGCGGATTGCGGAGACGGAAAAATATGCCCATGTGACTTTCTTCTTCAATGGAGGGGTGGAAGTTCCTAATAGGGGAGAAGAGAGGGTTCTGATTCCTTCGCCGAAGGTGGCCACCTACGATTTGCAGCCGGAGATGAGTGCACTCCAGGTGACTGAGACCCTGCTGCAAGAGCTGGACAAAGATAAATTTGATGTGGTGATTTTGAATTTTGCTAACCCGGATATGGTGGGACACACCGGAGTGATGGCTGCAGGGGTGCGGGCCATGGAAACCGCGGACGGTTGTGTCGGCAAAAGTGTGGACAGGGTGCTGGCCAAGGGCGGAGCCCTTTGCA
>JAKSOM010000067.1 GCA_024405585.1 Acidaminococcaceae bacterium
ATGTGTTCGGCCCCCAGGAAAACCATAAGGGCAAGATGAATTCCTTGGTTTACCAGATGTGGAACCAGTATAAGGCCGAGGGAAAAGTGCGGCTTTTCGGGGCCTATGGCGGGCCCGGGCCGGAGGGTAAATACGTGGCCTACGGGCCGGGGGAGCACACCCGGGATTTCGTCTATGTGAAGGATGTGGTGAAGGTCAATCTCTGGTTTTGGCGGCATCCGGACAAGAGCGGCATTTTTAACTGCGGTACCGGCCTGGCCCATCCTTTCAAGACCCTGGCGGAGGGGGTGCTGAAACATTTTGGGGCTCCCATGTCCAAGCTGGAATTTGTGGATTTCCCGGAGACGCTGAAGGGCAAATACCAATGTTATACCCAGGCGGATACCAGCAAACTTTTGGCGGCCGGTTATGACGGCGGCTTCACTCCCATCGAAGTGGCTATCGAGGAATATTGTCAGCAGATGGACAGGACGGGCGGGTACTACGAATATGCCCGTTAAAGCGGTACTTTTTGACAGGGACGGAACCCTGAATGTGGATACGGGTTATTTGTTCAGGCGGGAGGAATTCCGCTGGATGCCGGAGGCACCGTTGGCTTTGGCGTGGCTGAAACAGCAGGGTTGTGATATTTATGTAATTACCAATCAAAGCGGTATTGCCAGGGGTTACTTTACGGTTGAAGATATGGAAAAGCTGCACAACTTTATGAATGACGATTTGAGTCATAAGGGCGTGGAAATCAAGAAGTTTTACTATTGCCCCCATTTGGAAGGGGGCAGGGTGGCGGAGTTTGCCTGTGCCTGCGACTGCCGCAAGCCAAAACCCGGACTGGTGTTGGAGTGTTTGCGTGAAAACCATCTGCAGCCGGAGGAATGTATTCTGATTGGCGACAAGGAAAGGGATTTGCAGTGCGCCGCCGCCGCCGGAGTGCGGGGCCATCTCTATCAGGGGGGTTCCCTGCTTAATTTTGTCAGGCAGGTTATGGAAGGAAGATGAAACAGGAATACAAAAACATATTACTGATAAAAATGAGTTCCTTGGGCGATGTGATTCACACATTGCCTTTTGTGTATGAATTGCGGAAGCTGTACCCGGAGGCAAGAATCACCTGGCTGGTGCATCCCCAGTTCGGGGGCTTCATCCCCACGCAGATTGTGGATGAGGTGCTCTATTTTGACAAGGTGGAGTTCAAGCAAAAATCCTGGGGGGAGAAACTGCAGGCCGGCCTGGCCATGCGGCGGCTGCTCCGCAGCAAACATTTTGATTTGGTGATAGATTTGCAGGGGCTCTTCAAATCTGCGGTTTTGGCGGCTATCAGCGGTTGTTCCAACTGTATCGGCTATGCGGAAATGAGGGAAGGAAGCGGCCTGGTCAGCAGGAGTATTGTGGGGCCCCACAAAAATGACCATGTCATTGAGCGGTATTTGGACGTGGTCAGGTATTTGGGGGCGGAAGTCAATCAGGTTGAGTTCCCTTTGCCGGATTTGGATAAGGAAGAGGAAACGGTTAAAAATAAACTTGGGGAACGGGGTTGTGGTGGAAAGTATTTGGTAATTGTTCCGGGAGCCCGTTGGGAGACCAAATGCTGGCCGGTGGAGCATTATGCCCTGCTGGTAAAGGAATTGGTCAAATACGGCTATTATGTTGTCCTGGCCGGGGGCAAGGATGATGAGGCCAAGGGTCAGCGGATAAGAGGTTTGGTTGGGTCGGAGAAGTGTATTGATTTGACGGGCCGGACCACACTAAAGGAATTGGTGGCCCTGATAAAGGGCAGTGAATTGTATATTAGTGCGGACACAGGCCCTCTGCATTTTGCGGCGGCTTTGAAGAAACCGCTGGTTTGTATGTACGGTCCCACCAAGCCGGACCGCACGGGGCCCTACGGCGGAGACAATCAGATAATTATTCAGAGTCCGGCCCGGTGTGCCGGCTGTTTGCACAAGCAATGCGATAATTGGCATTGCATGTATGATATTACTCCCCAAATGGTCTTGGACGGGGTGGCGAAACTGACGGGACGGACTTTTGACAGAATTGCTGAAACGGGCAGTGCGGCTGCACCGAAGAAAAGGATTTTGGTAACTTTCCTGATGCAACTGGGGGATTTGGTGCTGACAACGCCCTTTGTACACGCTTTGCGTAAGGCGGAGCCGGAGGCCTATATTGCCTTTCTCTGTGATGAAAAACTCAAGGATGTTATGCGTTACAATCCCTATCTTGATGAGGTACTGACCCTGGACAGGTACGGCAGGGACAACAGCGTGAAAAAGTTGTGGCAGGCGGGACGGAGATTGGGCAGAATGAATTTTGACCTGTTGATCAATCTGCAGTCCAATGAGCGGCTGAGTTTCTTGGGGGCCTGTACCAAAGTGAAAGTGAGGGCGGGCACCGCCCACAGGTTGTTCAGCGTCTTCTGGGACAAATTTGTACCCTTGAACAGAACCATTCATGCGGCTCAGATGTATCTGGAAGTACTGACCAAACTGGGTTATAAAAACCTGCAGGAGAAGGGGCTGGAAATATTCTTGGGTGATGAGCATCGTGCCGGGGCCGACAGGTTCTGGCAGGAACAGTGTTTGCGGGACGGTGAGCGGCTGGTGGGCTTCAACATCGGCAGTGCGGTCATGACTAAGCGTTGGGCGCCGGAGCGATTTGCCCGGGTGGCGGATGCCATTATGGACAAGGGCATCAAGGTGGTTTTCTTCGGCGGCAAGATGGATGAAGAAATGGTGGGTGAGGCGGTAAGCCACATGAAGCACACCCCCATAATTGCTACAGGCCGGTTTGGCATAGGGGAACTGGCGGCGGCCATGGGGCGGTGTGAATTGATTGTCACCAACGACAGCGGCCCGATGCACGTGGCCATCAGCCAAAAAGTTCCCATTGTGGCCCTTTACGGACCCAGTCATATCAATTTATACGGGCCTTACAGGGCGGATGCTGTTGTTGTTACGGCCCAGTCACCCTGTGACGGCTGCAAGGCGGGGATGAAGCACAAATATGATGATATGCGGTGTATGCGTGATTTGACGGTGGAGCAGGTGCTGGAGGCAGTTTTTTTGAAATTATCCCTTGCATAAAACAGAATTTGTGGTATAATGTTATTTGCTTTTGCGGAGTGGTACTCAAGCTGGCTGAAGAGGATGGTTTGCTAAATCATTAGTCGGGCAACCGAGCGTGGGTTCGAATCCCACCCACTCCGCCATATTATTGTTATCGTGTCTCTACGGAGATTTCAGGATTCCCGTGGAGTTTTTTTATTGATTTGGCCTCCCGGTCAGGGGAGGCGCCCGAAGGGCGGAGGGGTTAGGGAAGCCCGCATAGCACTAACTTTCCTCAACCCTGATGGCTGTTGGCTCAACCCTGGAGCGAAGCGACCCTGTGACGGGGTCACGGACGGGAACAAAAATATTTGGGTGTGTTTTTTTTAGGGGGTGTAACAAAGTTGCCATCCAAATATAGTTTGCAATTAGGATTGATCTGTAGTATAATTTTTTTAATAACGATTGGGTTTGCCCGGGCGCTGCGGTGCAGGGGCAAATTCTGTTTCGTTGGGAAAATGTAATATGTAGAGGAGTAATATCGGTATGAATCAGCAGAATGATGAGGTGGTAATTGATTTGCGGGAAATTTTCGGCATACTCCGCCGCCGTTGGCGTTGTATCGCCGGCACAACCGTTCTTTTTACGGCTGCGGCGGTGGCCTATGTTTTGATTGCTACTCCCATGTATGAATCAACTATGCTTTTGCAGGTCAAGGAACCCAAGAACCTCAAAAGCGATATGTTGAGTTTGGGGGTTGATGATATCTCCAGTTCCCGGTTCAATAAGGATCATGTGCAGCAACGTGTAGGTACTTACAAGGCCGTAATCCTTAGTAAATCCGTGGTTATGCCACTGATAGAAGAGTATGGGGAAAAGGATAAGGACGGCAAATTGTCTAATGCAGACAGTTTTATCAAAAACCGTATTAAGGTCACATCCGAGCGTAACAGCGATGTGCTGAAAGTGGCAGTTACGGCCAAGTCCCCGGAAGTTGCCCGGGAAATGAACAGCAAGTTGTTGTCCGGCATCAATAAACAATTCACTAAGATGATAGTGGATGTTCAACGGGATACGGAGGCCATGTTGAACAAACGGGTGGAAGAAGGCAGTAAAAAATTGCAGGAAATTAGGGCACAGAGGGATGATATGTACCATGCCAACGGGGACGTAAGTCCGGTTACTGAGGCGGATCGGGTCGTCAAACTTGTGTCGGATATGCACCAAAAACAAAAGGAGAACCGGTTGGCCCTGCGTAAAGTGAGGATTTCCCTTGCGGAGGTGGAAGAACAGCTTAAGAATTTGCCCGAGGCGGAAATTACCAATGACTCCATCAGAAATATTACGAAATGGCTTACGGAGTTGGAGTTTGAACGTAGCGTGGCGGCGGCGGAAAAACCTGACAGCAAACAAGTTGAGGTTTTTGACAGAAAGATTGCTTCCGTGCGTAAACAAATAAAAGAGGGCAGGGAGCGGATTTTAGCTGGTTTGGATGCCAGTTCCGGTGGACGTTACACCACATTGTTCAACAAAAGATATGATTTGACCCAGGAAATTATTCGCCGTCAGCACGATGATGAATATTGGACATCGGTTATAGCAGAGCACGAGACAAAAATCCAATCCCTGTTGGCACAAAAACGTGAGTATGAAAAGATTGGTGAGCAGGAAGTCATTATTAAAGGGTTGTACGACATGGCAATTGAGAAACTCAATCAAATTCGGACGGCGGTTAATGCGGAGACAGGTTATTTGGCAGTAATTGAAGAGCCGACATATAATGATGCTCCGGTCGCTCCCCGTAAGGTTCGTATTACGGCCATCGCTATGGCCCTCGGCTTCATTTTGGGGTCCATGTATGCAGTTTTAAAGGGAAAGCAGTTGGTTTGATGAGTGGGACTGAATCCCACCCACTCCGCCATATTTTTGCTAAATTCACCTCTACGGAGATACTGGGATTTCCGTAGAGGTTTTTTCAAATTCCACTGTGAGTTAGAAGATAGAAATTAGAAGTTAGAAATCAGAAATTAGATGTAATATGTTCCTGTGATAAGAATTGTAAAGTCAGCATAAAGCGAAAGTAACCCTCTCACTGGGGAGAGGGAGGGGTGTGGGGAAAGTACGACAAGAAGTCCAAAAGTCCGCATAACGCCGGCTTCCTTGACTTCTAAGTTCTAAGTTCTGAACCCTGATGGCTGTTGGCTGATGGCCGGAGTGGAGCGGAGCGACACAGCGAGTTGTTACAACTCCAGTGCATTGTCGGGGAGGGTGTTCAAGGTGTCCTTGTGGATGGGGGTGGCCTCCGTGATTGTGCTGCCAGCGGATGTAGGGCGTAGGGCGGCCAGTTTCTTTTCCAGTTCCAGTGCGTCCAGTCCCAGCCCTTTGGCCAGTGTCAGCATTTCCTTCGTTGTGAAGCGGTGCCTCAGCATGGCTATCAGGGCGGGTATCAGCCAGGCGGGGGTTTTGGTCCTGTTCTGTTGGGCTAAATAGGTCAGAACCAATGCCTCGGTTACTTCCGCTTCCTTCGCC
>JAKSOM010000068.1 GCA_024405585.1 Acidaminococcaceae bacterium
AATTCACACATCTAAAAATTTCTCAAAATTTTACTTGACTTCCCATAGTTAATCTAACTGGGAGGCAAGAAACTTCGCACTCTGCTGACTTCCCTGACACCTAACACCTAAAACCTCATGGCTGTTGGCTGTTGGCTGTTGGCTGGAATAACCCACTCATCCATCGCAAGCGTTTTCAATTTTATTTCGCACCACAAAAATTCCTTCATCCAAAACTGTTTGCAACGTCAAAAATAGATTTCTTGATGTCGACATATTCTTAAAATATGTCGACATCAAGAAATCCCATTTTCACGAATCGAATAAAAAAATCCCTTCGCTTTTGAGCGAAGGAGTTTTTTGTAGAGCCAAATAAAATTTTGATTGCTGTTACGCACTACAAACCATTCACTGCAAGACATATTCAAAATCCTTATCCAACAAGGGACTGTATAGCTCGTTGCTTCTTGCAAGAACCGGCTCAAGGCACAGGGATTTCACCGGTTCAAAGGAACGGCGGTGCCACTGGGATGCCCCGTATTCACGGACTGCAGCCATATGCTTGGCAGAACCATAACCCTTGTGACCCGCAAAACCGTATTGGGGGAACAACTCATCCAGCCGCAGCATAAGCCGGTCACGGGTCACCTTGGCGACTATGCTGGCGGCGGCAATGCTTACGCTCAGGGCATCGCCTTTGATGATGGGAACCGTTTCCACCCCCTCCACAAAGGGCGCCATGGCATCCGCCAAAGCCACCTGTGGTTTGGGGTTAAGGTGTCTCAAAACCTCCGCCATGCCCGCCCTGGTGGCATTATAGATATTCATGGTGTCAATGTTGCTGACGCTGACAATGTTTACGCTCACCGCCACCGCCACTTTCAAAATCTCGTCATAGAGCAAATCACGTTTCTTGGGGCTCAACTTCTTGCTGTCGTTGAGTCCGGGGATGAAGGCATCCTGAGGCAGAATAACTCCTCCAATTACCAAAGGCCCCGCCAAAGGGCCCCTGCCCGCCTCATCCACACCGGCAATAAAATGAGCACCGCCACTGTAGTAGCGTTGCTCATACTCGGTCATTTGCATATAACGCTGATACTCTTCCGCCTCCGTCAATTTGGGCATAACTACTTTCTCGCCTTCCCCGTCACATATTCAACATCCAGCCGCCAAACACCCACCCTGTCAAAACAGGAACCGATGAAGGCCAGCCCCTTGTTCCAAAAGGCCTCACTGTATTTGTGCAAAAGCCCCTGCAGGGCCAATTCCTTTTCCTTCCTTTCCTTTACCGGGCTTATCCTGCCAAAAGCCATGGCGGAGCTGTATTTTGTTCCGAATTCGCTGGGCAGGATTTCTGTTGCTCCCACCACCGTAAAACAAGCCGGGCAACCGTCACCAATATTTTCGGCTTTGTGCCCTCCCTGATTGGTTCCGTGAAGAGAAATTTTGCCCGCCCCGCAACAATAATTGAGGGGAACACCGTCGGGTGTTCCATCACTGTCCGTCAGGGACAAAATGCCATATTCACCATTTTCAATAATCTGCAAGGCCTCTGTTTCGGCCAGCTGCCGGTCCTTGCGTCTCATAGGATAGCGTTTCATTTTCTGTCAATTGTTATCCTTCCCAAATTTCCGTTGCGGAAATCACGCAGAAGCATCATTTCCGTCCTTTCCCTGTCCACCAGTCCCCCAACACGGATCCAGCCCCGCTTCCTGGCGATGGCTTCCAGGGCCTCAGTATGAGTGTTGCCGGCACCCAGGTCAACCCCATAACCGTTGTTCAATAGCTCCGGAGAATTTTGCAAAAGCCATTCCGCCAAAAGCTCCGCCGCCAATGTCCTGTCGAAAACATCTTCCTTGATTGCCCCGGTCACCGCCAGGGCAAAGCCCACCTTGGGGTCATCAAACTTGGGCCAGAGCACCCCCGGAGTATCCAAAAGCTCCAAACCCTTGGCGATGGTGACCCATTGCTGCCCCCTGGTCACCCCGGGACGGTTCTCCGCATTAACCTTGTTTTTCCCCACCCAGCGGTTAATCAAAGTGGATTTGCCCACATTGGGAATCCCCACAATCATCCCCCTGGTGGAACGGTTCCGCACCCCCTTTTTGAACCATTTTTCCAAAACCGGCTTGGCCGCCTCCTGCACCTTGGCCAGGAGTTCCTTCACGCCCCTGCCCTTGGCGCAATCCACCTTCACCACGGGCAATCCTGCGGCTTTGAAGGTCTCCATCCATATCTCGGTTTGGGCAGAGTCCGCCATGTCCACTTTGTTCAAGGCGATAACCTTCGGCTTGCTGCCGATAATCTGGTTCAACAGGGGATTAGTGCTGCTCTGGGGAATTCTGGCATCCAGCATCTCCACCACCACATCAACCAGTTTGACCTGTTCCTCCATCATGCGGCGGGCCTTGGTCATGTGGCCGGGGAACCACTGAATCTTGAAATCGTCAATCATTTGTTATACTCAAAAATAGGCGGCAAAGAACGCCACTCACCCAAAGGCCAGAACACAAAAATCGCCCGACCCTTAATCAAGGACTTGTGTACAAACCCCACATCACCATAACGGCTGTCTTCAGAATTGTTACGGTTGTCACCCAACACAAAGATGCAATCCTTAGGCACAATGGACTTGGTGTAATTGCTCATATTCCGTCCCTTGGGGTCGGCTTTCCAGGTATATTCTTCCTGCAATCTCTTGCCGTTCACATAAACCCTGCCGTCCACCATCTCCACAGTGTCTCCGTCCACTGCCACCACCCGCTTGATAAAGTCGCGGGTTTCATCCAAGGGATAACGGAAAACCACAATCTGACCCCGCTCCGGCAACTTGAAATAGGCGGAGAACTTATCCACCACCAGCCGTTCCCTGTGAATCAGGGAGGGGTGCATACTGTTGCCCTCCACCACATAGAGTTCCACTAAAAAGGTACGGATGCAAAATGCCAGGCATCCTGCCATGACAATGCTCATAATCCAATCCCCCAAGGTATCCTTGAAGGATGTTTCTTTTTTCTTATGTTTGAATTCTTCGGCCATCTTATCCCACCTTACTATTTGTAATCAGCATACTGCTCCCTACATTATAACAAAAAATCCCGCCTTTGTGGCGGGATTTTATTGAATTTTGTTTATTGGCCCTTAGTTCTTTCGGCAATACGGGCTGCCTTGCCGGTACGGCCACGCATGTAGTAGAGTTTTGCCCTGCGAACCTTGCCGGTGCGGGCTACAACAATCTTGTCGATTCTGGGGCTGTGTACGGGGAAGAGACGCTCAACGCCAACACCATAGCTCAAACGGCGAACCACGAAACTCTCACGGATACCGGTGCCCTGGCGGGAAATTACCACACCTTCAAACAACTGAATACGTTCCTTCTCGCCTTCTTTGATTTTGCAATACACTTTTACAGTGTCGCCGGGGCGGAAATCAGGAATGTCCTTACGCAACTGTTCCTTTTCCAATACATCAAGAATAATGTTCATTTTGTCCTCCTAAATTTTTTTAGCAGTATTCATAGACGTTCATGTGTGAACAAACAGAGGACCGTCCGTGCAATAATGCGGAAAGTATTATAGCAAAGGTAACCGCAAAAAGCAAGGTTTTTATCAAAGAATTTCCTGTTTTTTCGTACGGCGGAAAAATGGTTCCGGACTAAGCCCCCGCCGGCTTACTGCCACTCGTACGGAATTCCTTCAAAATCGGAAATAGCCAGCATACAACTGGTGGCAGTGGCCATCAGCTCGCCGGTGGTCAGATTTCTGAGCTCCATCTTCATATTGACTTTGCTGCCCTGAATACCCAGCACCTCACCATAGGCCTCCACCTCATCACCCACTCTGGCCCCCTTGATGAAACAGGCACTGGTGGTGACAGTAATGACCTTCTTCCCCATGGTGGCCGCCGCCACCCCGGTACTGTTGTCCATCAAGGTCAGAAACATCCCCCCATGCAAACTGGCATTCAAATTGGTGTGGATATTCTCCTGCACCCTGATACCCACTCTGGCCCAGCCGCAGCCGATATCGTGAATCTCAATGCCGCACATCCTGACAAAGGCGTTCCCACTATATATGTCCTTAACCTTTTGCATCACATCGTCTTTAATCATGCTGCTTATTATATAGTGTCTGCAAAAATACTGCAATCTGAACTTTCACTTTTTTCAAGAAAAGAGTATAATATTATGACTAATTTTTTACCGGAGGCGTCATTATGGAAAAACGCATTATCCAAGTGGAGGAAAGACCTCCCCTTTTGCTCAACATTCCTTTGAGTTTGCAGCATCTCTTTGCCATGTTCGGCAGCACCGTGCTGGTTCCCTTCCTTTTCAAAGTGGACCCCACCATCTGCCTGTTCATGAACGGCATCGGAACCTTGATTTATATCTTTTTGACCAAAGGCAAAATTCCCTCTTATTTGGGCTCATCCTTTGCCTTCATCAGCCCCGTACTTTTGATTATCGACAAATACGGCGGCTATGGTGCTGCCCAAAGCGGCTTCATCGTTTTCGGTCTGCTCTTCATACTTTTCAGCGTCATCATCCACTTTTTGGGAACCAAATGGATTGATGTCATCTTCCCCCCGGCAGCCATGGGTGCCATCGTGGCCATCATCGGCCTGGAACTGGCCCCTGTTGCGGCCGGCATGGCAGGGCTCACCGGTGAATTTGTACTGAAAAATGTTCTGGTCTCCCTCTTCACCCTGGCGGTGGGAATTGTGGGCTCCGTAGCCTTCACCGGCTTTATGAGCATCATACCCATCCTCTTCGGAGTCATCTGCGGCTACATCTTTGCCGCCTGCCTGGGCATAGTGGATTTTGCCAGCATTGCCGCCGCCCCCTGGTTCCAGCTGCCCCAATTCTACGCACCCAAATTCAATTTGAACGCCATTATGATTATTGCCCCCGCTGCCCTCGTTGTCCTGGCGGAACATATCGGCCACCTGGCGGTTACCGGCAATATTGTGGGCAGGGATTTGATTAAGGAACCGGGTCTGGCCCGCTCCCTCTTTGCAGACGGTCTCAGTAATGTCATCAGCGGTTTTGCCGGGGCCACCCCCAACACCACCTATGGCGAAAACATCGGGGTTATGGCCATCACCAAAGTGTATAGCACCTGGGTTATCGGCGGTGCGGCCTGCTTCGCCATTCTCCTGAGCTTCATCGGCAAACTGGCGGCCCTCATCCGCTCCATTCCCGTACCCGTCATGGGCGGCATCTGCATCCTGCTCTTCGGTGTCATCGCCGTCAGCGGTTTCCGGATTCTGGTGGACAGCAAAGTTGACTACTCCAAATCCAGCAACCTGATTATGACTGCGGTCATCATCATCGTAGGCATCAGCGGCGCTAAAATTTCCTTCGGTGCCTTCAGCGTACAGGGCATGGTGCTGGCCACATTGGTTGCCATCATCATGGGGCTTTTCTACAAAATCTTCAAAATCAACAACTGACCTAACCAATAAAAAGGGGCTGTAACAAAATAGGAAAACACAAAAGGACGGAATCGGGAAAAACAT
>JAKSOM010000069.1 GCA_024405585.1 Acidaminococcaceae bacterium
ATCAAACGGCTGTCTTCAGGGCGGAAATCTTTGCAAACCACCACAATTTTTTCTGTTTCACAAACATAATATTTCGCTCAAAAGGTCTCCTGAGTAGGGATACCCAGGTAAGTAAAAATCTTGCTGCCCACCTCTTCAGAAAAGACATTGTTGATATATTTTTCAACAGCATCTTTCTTCCTCGCAGGGTCTGGGAATTTCACCATATAGCGAACCCCGTCCATATAGATTGCTTTTTTCAGTTCAGACCCGCCATAATCATTCGGGGTCTCCTTAAAATTCGTTAATGTAGTCATTCTATCCTCACGCCAAAAACTGTAAAGGTTTGCCGTCCATTTCAATTGTCAAAGGGGCCGCAGTCACCACATCCCCATCCAACTCCGCCGGAAAATCCGAAACATTGCAACTGATTTCCACCTTTCTGGCCTTAGCAATGCGAATTGTTTTGTCCCCCTTGATGGCCCCCATGCCGATACGAACGGAATAACGCATAAAATCCGTACTGCTGCAACCAAAAAACAGAGCCACATTAAAGTAGTCATTGCTCAGCTTAGAATCATCAAAAAGCATGCAACGCCCCGCATAATAACGGCTCTTACAAACGAAAACCGTACTGGCCTTCAGCCATTCCCCTCCGTCCAACCGTACTTTGAACTCGTAATGCCAATCCTTCAAAATAATTTCCTTACGCAGCATTTCCGCACTCTGCCACACATAAGCAAACTTGCTCAAAAGCTTCTTGGCCGTTTCCGTAACCGCATCCACAATCAAACTGTCATAACCGATGCCCGTAACCGTCAGAAACAACCTTCCGTTGGTCCTGCCGAAATACACCGGATTAATCAAACCTTTACCAACTCTACGCAGCCACTTTTCCGGCTCCTCAGGTACTAAAAGCTCCTTGGCAATCAGGTTCACCGTACCTGCAGGAAACACGCTGAAATAGGGTCTGTGCCCCCTATCCACAATTTTTTCAATCAAACTGCGGATGGTGCCGTCCCCGCCGGCAATAACCACCCAATCCACCCTGTCGGCCACAATCCTTTCCGCCATACCCTCCAGTTCGTCGAACTTCCGCACATCCCACATTTCCACCCTGTCCTGACCGAACCGACTGTGCAAAAGCTTATACACCTCATTCACCCGACTCATCATACTGGCAAAAATCTGCTTGCCGCTGTTACGGTTATAAACGAACGCTATTTTTTTGAACTTTGTAAAATCCGCCCTCTTCATACAGCTAAAGTATTATTTTCTTAAAATTACCTACCAAATATAAACTACCGCACACCACCACTACGCCCTCATTATTCTTCAGGGCCGCCTGATAGGCAAGCTTAATGCTCTCCATAGGGATGGCGTTAACCCCCACAATCTTCGCCAAATCCGCCGCCTCCGCCGCCCTGGGTCCATCATCCGCCCTCACGGTATAAACCACATCCTCCGGACGAATCAGCACCCCCGCCACCTCAGGTATATTCTTATCCCCCATCATGCCGAAAACAAAGGTCCGCTTTTTATCGGGATAAAACTTATCCAAGGCCTGACGCAGCACCCTGGCCCCATCCGGATTATGGGCCCCATCCAAAATCACATCCGGATTCCTAGCAATCCGCTCCAAACGTCCCGGCCAAAGGGTATGGGCCGCACCGATATGCAGCGCCACCTCCCCAATCCTGTCATCCTGCTTGGAAACCAGCTTCGCCGCCACAATGGCCAAAGCCGCATTCTTGATCTGATGGTCCCCGGGAAGTTTCAGCTCATAGTCACTGGCATAATTATTCCCCGCCTTCAAAGTAAAAATCTGCCCTGCCATAGAGCTGGTTTTACCCTCCCCTCTGAAGGCCTTTCCATAGAGATAAACCGGGGCGGAATGCAGCATGGCGATGCTCACCAAAGGCCCCAGCACCTCCTCGCCTTCTGCCGCCGTCACCAAAGGCACATTCTCTTTAATAATGCCACCCTTCTGCATGGCAATATGGGGCAAATCCTTCCCCAACCGGTCCTGGTGCTCCAAAGTAACATTGGTAATAACACTCACCACGGGAGTAATTACATTGGTACTGTCCCACAGGCCACCCAGCCCCACTTCTATCACAGCATAATCCACAGCGGCCTCCGCAAAATACAGAAAAGCCATGGCGGTCAGAATTTCAAACTCCGTGGGCTGGTCGCACACCCCTTTTTGCACCACATGTTCCGCCGCATCCCTGACCCTGGTCAAAAGGGCGGCAAACTCCCCGTCGCTGATATCCCTGCCGTTCAACTCTATACGTTCATTATATTTAACCAGATGAGGCGAAGTGAACTTCCCCACCTTCAGTCCTGCCGCCAAAAGAATATTGGCAATCATGGTGGTCACACTGCCCTTACCGTTGGTGCCGGTAACATGCACCGTCCTTATCTTTTGCTCCGGATTGCCCAACTCTCGCAAAAGTCCCTCAATCCGTTCCATACCCAAGCGGATACCGAACTTTCCCAAGGAAGCCAAATAATCCAAACCCTCTTCGTAATTCATACTATTCCATCCCTCTTTATTGTCATATTATAACACACTTCGTAAAAACTTAACAATATGTTACGAATTTTCTGCATCTCAAAACAAACTCTTGTATTTCTGCTGACTCGTAGTATAATGCCATTTATGTGTCGTCCACAAAAGTGGACAGAGGAGGAAAACATGAAAAAAAGCATTTTGAAGAATGTGACTATGGCTCTGGCTATCTGCTCCGCATTAGGGTGCTGCGGTATTGCCGCAGCCAAGAACTATACAGTCGGAGTATGCCAATTAGTCGAACATGCTGCTCTTGATGCAGCCAACAAGGGTTTTGTTGACGGTCTGGCTCAGGCCGGCTTCAAAGGCGACAAAATTGTCTTTGACCAACAAAACGCCCAGGCGGACCAATCCAACCTGGCCAACATCGCCCACCGCTTTGTTTCTAAAAAGGTGGATTTGATTTGTGCCATCGCCACTCCGGCGGCCCAAACCATGGCCAATGCCACCGACGAAATTCCCATCGTGGGCACCGCCATCACTGACTACGTTGCTGCCAAACTGGCCAAAACCAACGAAAAACCCGGCGGCAATGTTACCGGCACCACGGACATGAACCCTGTGGAAGCCCAATTGGATATGCTGGTTAAATTTGCACCCAACATCACAACCGTGGGCACCGTCTACAGCAGCAGCGCAGTCAACAGCCAGCTGCAAATTTACATTTTGAAAAAGGCCGCTGCCAAACGGGGCCTTGTCGTAAAGGAAGCCACCGTTTCCACCGTAAACGATATCCAACAGGCGTTAAGAAGCTTGGTGGGCAAAGTTGAGGGCATCTATGTCCCCACGGACAACGTGGTTGCCAGTGCCGTATCCACTCTCGTAGGTATCACCGCTGAAGAGAAGCTCCCCGTCATCGCCGGAGAGGGCTCCATGGTCAAAGCGGGCTGCACCGCCAGCTTAGGCATTGATTACTACACCTTAGGCGTACAGACCGGCAAAATGGCGGCAGAAATCCTTAACGGTAAAGCCAAACCTGCTACCATGGCCATTCAAGGCCAAAAAGATTGTGCGGCCATCATCAATGAAACTGCAGTGAAAAAATTGGGCATCAAAGTTCCCAAAGAATTCGCCAATGCGGAAATGGTTAAATAAAAGGAAAAAACAATGATTGACTTGTTGTTGCCCACAGTAGCCCAAGGGTTACTGTGGGCTTTAATGGTATTAGGACTATATGTAACTTTCCGGGTACTGGACATTACGGACCTCAGCGTGTAGGGCTCCTTCCCCTTGGGCGGGGCGGTGGCCGCCATCCTCCTGACCAAGGGTTGCAACCCCATCACCGCCCTATTGGTGGCCTGCATCGCCGGTGCCCTGGCAGGGGTGGTAACCGGATTTTTACACACCAAAATGAAAATTCCCGCCCTTTTGGCGGGCATCCTCACCATCATTGCCCTCTACTCCGTAAACCTGAGAATCATGGGCAGGGCCAATCTCTCCCTTTTGGGAGTCGACCATACCTTCAGCATTATGAAGGCCTGGCTGGAAATGAAAACCGGCCCCACCACCCTGATTGTGGGCTTCATCGCCTGCCTCATCGTAGGCGCCTGGATGTACTGGTTCTTCGGCACTGAAATCGGCATGAGCATCCGTGCCACCGGTTTCAACCAACAAATGATTAGGGCCCAGGGCATCAATACGGATATCACCATCGTCCTGGGGCTGGCCATCTCCAACGCATTGGTGGCCATGAGCGGTGCTTTAGTAGCCCAGTCCAACGGTTTTGCGGACGTGGGCATGGGCGTGGGCATCATCGTCATCGGCCTGGCTTCCGTCATCATCGGAGAAGTACTTTTCTGCAATATCAGGACCAATAACGCCTTTCTGGTCAGTTTGATTGCCGTAGTACTGGGCTCCATCCTCTACCGCATCATCATTGCGGTAGTACTGGCTCTGGGCATGCCCCCCAACGACCTGAAACTCTTCACCAGCATCCTGGTGGCCATTGCCCTCAGCTTACCTCTGATTAAAAACAAACTGCGAAAGGGGGCGAAATAAATGCTACATGTCAGCAACATCAGCAAAACCTTCTTCCCCGGCACCATTAACGAAAAAAAGGCCCTCACCAATCTGAGTTTACACCTGACCCCCGGTGATTTCGTCACTGTCATCGGCGGCAACGGGGCTGGCAAATCCACCCTGCTGAACTCTGTGGCTGGGGTCTTCCCGGTGGACAGGGGCAGCATCCTCATCAACGGCAACGACGTAACCAAACTGCCGGAACACGCCCGGGCCAAATTCATCGGCCGGGTCTTCCAGGACCCCATGTTGGGCACCGCCGCCGGTATGATGATTGAAGAAAACCTGGCACTTGCCATGCGACGTGGCAAAAAACCTGGCTTCAGCTGGGCCCTCCCCAACGAACAAAGGGACTACTTCCGCAAACTTCTGAAAGAACTGGACCTGGGACTGGAAAACCGGCTCTTTGCCAAAGTGGGGCTATTGAGCGGCGGACAAAGGCAGGCCCTCACCCTGCTCATGGCCACCATGAAAAAACCGGACCTACTGCTGCTGGACGAACACACGGCGGCCCTGGACCCCAGACCTGCGGACAAAGTCCTGACCCTAACAGAAAAGATTGTCAACCGGGACCGCCTCACCACCCTCATGATAACCCACAATATGCGGGATGCACTTCATTACGGCAACCGCCTCATCATGATGAACAACGGACAAATAGTGGTGGACGTGGCGGGGGAAGAAAAATCCCGCCTGAAAATTGCGGATCTGTTGGAACTCTTCGAAAAAGCCGCCGGCTCCGAATTCGCCAACGACGCAGCCCTGTTGGGATAATCAAAAACTAAATAACAAAAAAGGCATCGCTATTTTGGCGGTGCCTTTTTACTGGATTATAGTGTTACAAAGGCATTTGTAGTGTACCCCATTCTTCGGACAATTTATATCTTAGTGGTAGATTTTTCTAC
>JAKSOM010000007.1 GCA_024405585.1 Acidaminococcaceae bacterium
GCCAGATAAAACCTGTTTTCCTTTGCCAAACAGAAGCCCGGCTCCATTTGGGCACCCACAGCGAGGATAGAGTGTAGAGTGTAGAGTGTAGAGTGTAACGAATTAGTTATGGGTTCGGGGAGATAACCCCGGGTGCGGCGCAGAACCATGGGAGTTGTTGCCGCCACCTGCATCACACTATCATCCCCGGGCCGAAGAATCTCCCTGTCATAAGTGAAGAGCCCGGCTATATCCTTACGCCGGCGATAGAATTGCTCCGCCTCACCGTCATCCGTCAAAATTGGCGGGCCGCCATACTCGGGGACAATCAGGGGACAGCCATCCTCCAACAGCAAAGAATATAACCCCATGGGAGGCAGGAACACACCCAAATAAGGGGTGCCAAAGGAAACATTTGGGGCAAGACAGGACATAGTTTCCCTTTTTGCCAAAAGCAGGATGGGCCGCACCCCGGAGAGCAGCAATTCTTCTTCCTTTTGAGAAACCAAACAAAGTTTCTTGGCCGCTGCCACATCCCCCACCATCACCGCAAAAGGTTTGGAGGACCGTTGCTTCAGACGGCGCAGCTTTGCCACCGCCAGTTCCACATCCGCCCTGCATACCAAATTGAAGCCCCCGAGGGATTTGACCATAATAATTTTGCCCTGTTGCAACAATTCCCCTGCCTTGGCCACCGCACCTTCCGACCAAAGCACCCCTTCCACATCCCTGCCGTAACCCTGCAGTTGGGGGCCGCAAGTGTGACAGGCAATGGTCTCCGCCCTGCCTCGCCGGTTCAGCATATCCTGATATTCACCGGCACACGCCGGACACAGGGGATATTTGTCCATGGTGGTGTTACCCCTGTCGTAGGGCAGCCCCCTCATAATGGTGTAACGGGGACCACAAGAAGCGCAACTGATATATGGATAACGATAACGATGATTGCCGGGGGTCAACAAATCCTTTTCACACTCCGGACAAAGGGCCAAATCCGCCGGGAAAAAGGTGACCCCCGAAACATTGTCCCCACTATCCACAACAACAAACTCATCCCCCAGGGCAAGACCTGCCGTCGCTTCAGAGAAAAGTTCCTCTTCCTGCATTTGCTCAATAAAAGCAGGCCTCTCAAGACGGGCCAATGCCGCTTTGAAGGCCTGTAAATCCTTTTTCATTCCCCGGGAAATGATTTCCACCCCATTACCCAGATTCCGCACCCAACCCTGCAACCGGTATTGCCGGGCCAGACGACACACGCTGGGACGGAAACCCACGCCCTGCACCCTGCCGTATACGGTTAAACGGATTGTTTGGCAGCACATAAAAACTCCGCCACTTCCTTGAATCCCTCACCGGTCCTTCCGCAGACCTTGAACACAGGGGCCTTTTTGTTCAAATGCCGCACCCCATCCATAAAAAACTTTTCATCAAATTCCACATGGGGCAACAAATCAATCTTATTCAGCAAAATGACCCCTGCCTTCTCGAAGGCCAGAGGGTACTTATAGGGCTTGTCGCTGCCATCGGTTACGCTGACAATCAGCATCTTCATTTTTTCCCCAATGCTGAATTCCGCCGGACACACCAAATTCCCCACATTCTCAATGAAAAGCAGCCCCGGTTCCGGGAACTCCATTTTATGCATGGCTTCATGCATCAGGGGAGCGTCCAAATGGCAGGCCCCAAAAGTGTTTATCTGCACGGCCCGAATATTCTGCTGCTGCAAACGGCGGGTGTCGATATCGCTTTCAATATCCCCCTCCACTACATAAGTGACACAGGACAAGTTCCTGATAATATTCTCCAAAACGGTGGTCTTCCCCACCCCGGGGGCTCCCATCACATTGACACCGTAAACATGTTTTTCCGCCAAGAACTCTTCCACATGATGAGCCAAATGGTCATTGCAGGCCTTGATATGCAGTTCCGTCTCCTTTTTTGCCAAATGCATTTTCACCCTCCCAAAATTTTAGTCCGGCAATTCCAATTCCAAACTCTTGATATAAAACTCCCTGCCAATATCCGTAGGCACCCCATTGCCGCCGCAACCGGGACAGGCAAAGGAAAAGGGTTTTCGCCGAAAATACCTGCCGCAGGACTCGCACTGCAACTGGGGCTGCACCGGCACCACCACCAGCCTGGCCCCTTCACACAGGGTCCCCTGGCTGATGACATCAAAATACATCTGTACCGATTCGCCCACAAAACCGCTGTCCGTTCCCAGCACCAGTTCAATGGTCTTCACCCTGCCCTTTTGCTCCTTGGCCTCATTCCCCGCCAATCTGACAATTTCTTCCGTCAGGGGCAATTCGTGCATAATTTCAGGCCTTGGGCGCCACCGGCGGTTTAGGCGGTGGGGGCAGGGGTTTGCCCTGCATCACCACATCGGTCTTGGCGGTGGCAGGGTCGGTATAATGCTCCTGCATACTCAAACACTTCTTAGGACAATTATCCACACAGCCCCGGCATTGAACACAGGAAAAAGGGTTAATGGTCCAGGTGCGAGCCACCCTGTCCACTGTAATAGCGTCCGCCGGACAATTCCTTTGGCACATGCCGCAAAAAATGCAGTTGTCAATATTATTAACCACCTTGCCCCTGACCTCAGGGACAAATTTCTTCGGTTTCAAAGGATATTCGGTTGTCACCGGGGGGCTGAACAGATTCTTCAGCATCTCCCGGGCAAAAGTCAAACAACTCATGGTCTCACCTCAATTATCTTTCCGTGCAACTGATGCAGGGGTCAATGGTCAAAATGATATTGGGAACATCCGCCAAATCGCAGCCAGCCAACATTTTCACCAAAGCAGGAATATTGGCATTGGTGGGTGTACGGAGTTTGAACCGCTCCAGATTCTTAGTGCCGTTGCCCTTCACATAATAGATGGCCTCACCCCGGGGCTGTTCCACCCTGGTGAAACATTCCCCAACAGCAGGGAATCCCATGGGCCGCACCGCAATCTCACCCTCCGGCAGATTGTCCAAAGCCGCCCCAATCAGATTCAGGGATTGATACAATTCCCCGATACGCACCGCCACCCGGGCATAGCAATCACCGGCCCGCTCCAAAACGGGCTTGAAACCCAATTCCTTATAGGCACCCCCCTCATCATACAAGCGGTAATCCTCCATCAAGCCGCTGGCCCGGGCCATGGGCCCCACACAACCGAAGGCATGGGCATCCTCCGCAGTCAGCACCCCCACACCCTTCAACCGCAAAGCCACCGTCTTATCTTTCAAAAAAGTGGGGGCAATAGTTTGCAAATCCTTACGCAACAAGGCCAAATTGTCCTTGAATAACTTCACCTGCCCGGCATTCAAATCCCGGCGTACTCCACCCACTTTGCAGGCGGAGAAAATCACCCGGCCCCCGGTGGTGGCCTCAAAAATATCCAGCACCAATTCCCGGAGCCGCCAGCTCTGCATAAACAAACTCTCAAAACCCATGGCATCCGCCGCCAGACCCAGCCATAACAAATGGCTGTGAATACGGCTCAACTCATGCCAAATGGTACGCAAATACTCCGCACGCTTGGGCACCTCAATCTTCATCAGTTTTTCCACGACCTTGCTGTAGCCCCAGCTGTGGCCGAAGGAACAAATGCCGCAGACCCTTTCCGCCACATACACATACTGCTGAAAATCCCGCTTCTCCACCAGTTTTTCCAACCCGCGATGCACATAACCGATGGAGGGAACGGCCTTCACCACTTTTTCATCCTTCAATTCCAAATCCAAATGTACCGGCTCCGGCAGCACCGGATGCTGGGGCCCGAAAGGAAGTACGGTATTCTTAAGCATTCTTGGCACCCCCTTCCGCCTTCACACTGGCATCAATCCCCAATCCCTTGGGCACCACCACCTGAGCACCTGGGTTCCAGGGAGCCGCCTGCTCCAAATGGAAAAATTTGCCGTGATAATCAAACTCCGGAACCATCTCCGTAAACTGCAGGCCGAACAAATCATGAATCTCGTTTTCCCAAATGAAGGCATAAAGGAACTCCTTGGTAATGCTGGGAACAGAATTCCCGGCAGGAACCGCCAGCCGCAGGTTCGTCAAAGCCCCGTCCTTATCGAAATTGTAGGTCAGCTCATAATCCTGACCCACCATACTGCACATAATCTGCACCAGACGGCAACCCTCCGACCGCAACTGGGCCACCTTTCCCAAAAGTTCGGTCACCGCCAAATCAACCAACTGCTCCATTGGTGCCTCCTTCCGCCTTCTTCTCCGCCAACTTTTTGGCCTTCTCCTCCAAAATGCCCAGGGCCTTCACCACCCCGTCAATAATACTCTCCGGACGGGCCGCACAACCGGGCACATACACATCCACAGGAATTGCCCTGTCCATGCCCCCCAACATATTGTAACACTCACGGAACACTCCGCCGCTGCAGGCACAGGTGCCCACCGCCACCACCACGTGCGGCTCCGGCATCTGCTCATAAATCTGACGCACCACCGGCAGGTTCTGGGTATTCACACCCCCCGTCACCAGAAAAATATCCGCATGCTTGGGATTGCCCGTATTCACAATGCCAAACCGCTCCACATCATAGAGGGGGGTAAGGCAGGCCAGCACCTCGATATCGCAACCGTTGCAACTGCTGCCGTCATAATGGATCAACCAGGGGGACTTGGTAAAATAACTCATCTCTTCCACCTCCCGAATCTCAATAGCCCTGCATCCTGAACATCAGGTAAACCACATTGGTAAAACCCAACACCAGGGTGACCGCCCAGCTGCAACGCAGCAAATGTTGCCACTTGACACGGGAGCAGCAATTATCCACCAATATCATCAAAAAATATACCAAAGCGCAGGCCAAAAGACCGCCCACCAAAGTAAACAGGCCCGCTCCGCCAAAGAACAGATACACAAAACCGAAAAGGAAAACATCCTCATACCAATGGGCCACCTCAATCAGGGCCAGGGTCCTGCCGCTGAACTCCGTAGCCAAACCCTGAATCAGCTCCTGATGGATTTCATGGCTCATGGCCACATCAAAAGGTGATTTGCGGAACTTGATCAGGAAAATGAAGCACATCCCCAAAAACAGGCCGGGCATCCTCACAATGTTCAAAGAAGCGGAATTGAGGATATCCCCCACCGCAAAGGAACCGCAGCAAGCATAAAATCCGATGGCCACCAACAGCATCATAGGTTCATAGGCCATGGTCTGCAACAACTCTCGCTGGGCGGAAACCTGACTGTAGGGGGAATTGCTGGAATAGGCCGCCGTCACAAAAAGCACGCTGGCAATAGTCAGGGTGAAAATCACCAAAAGCAAATCCCCCCCGGCGAAAAAGAACACCCCGCTCAAAACCACAAACAACAGGAAGGAGAAAATATAGAACCCCTGGGCGGGATTACCCTCCACCCCCTCCTTGTCCCACAACTTCAAAACATCATAAAAGGGCTGCAAAATGCCGGGGCCCACACGTCTCTGCATCCTGGCACTGATAATCCTGTCCAACCCCGCCAAAAGGCCCCCAGCCACGGGCGCCAACACCAAAAACAAAACCGCATAAACCAACTTCATGCCCAATTCACAACTAAGCAAGGAGAACACCCCCTCCCACCAAAGCCAGGCCGGCTAAGATACAAGCCGCACAAAGGGAAAACCCCCACAACTGCATCCTGGCCTCACCGAACCAATCATCCATATACCAATTGGACAAGGTCACGGGCACCACCCGCTCCCCTGCTCCCAAATAACCCAAATTGTCACCCGCATTGGCGCCGGAAAGTTGGGTAAGCACCCTCCTGTTCCTCCGCCCCCGGCCATAGCCCAGGCCCAGCAACATAACCAACACCACCATCACACCCATAACCAACAAATTGGAAGGTGCCAGCACGGAGCCGTTGCAACGGTAAATCTCCTGCAGATAGGGTCCCACCATCCTGCTGGACAGCAGGGGGAAAAGAGTACACAAGGATACCACTGCTGCGGAAAGGAACCGCAACGCCACCCACTGCACAGAATGGATCCCCTCCTCCAACTCCTTCTTCATGGGGATATAGGCACAAATTTTACCAATCCACTTGGCCCAATAGAACATGGTAATGGCGGAACCGAAGGCCATAAAGAACACCAGCAGGGGCTGGCCTGCGTCCACCACTGCCTTCATGGCCGCCCACTTGGAAACCAGCATCCCGAAGGGTGCCAAAAACATTCCGCAAATGCCCACCAGCATACACATGGACAAACGAGGCATACTGCAGAACAAACCGTCAAAATTCTCCAAATTCCTGCTGCCAATCTGCTGCTCCGCAGTACCAACGCAAAGGAAGCACAAACTCTTGGCTACAGCATGGAAAATCACCAGCATAATAGCCGTCCAGGCCCCGGCATAGGTGCCCAACCCGGCACAGCAAACAATCAGACCTAAATTGGAAACGGTGGAATAAGCCAGCACCTTCTTGCCGTCGCTCTGGGCGATGGCGGCGCAACCTGCAAAGAAGAAGGTGATGCCACCAACCATCAAGGTCATCCACCCCACATAATTGCCCTCAAAAAGCGGGCACAACTTGATAATCAGAAATACTCCCGCCTTCACCATAGTGGAGGAATGCAACAATGCGGAAGTGGGGGTGGGAGCCACCATGGCACCCAACAGCCAACCGCTGAAAGGCATCATAGCACACTTGGTAAACCCGCAGAACACCAACAATGCAGCCACCAACTGCACCACCCTGTTGTCACTGCCCACAGCCAAAAGCCTGGTCAGCTCTACACTGTGCAACTGGGTCCCCATCAAAAGGATGGCCAGGGCAAAAGCCAAACCGCCCAACAGATTCATCCACAGGGCCTTGAAAGAATTTCGGATTGCCTCCTTGGTCTGGGTATAACCGATTAGAAGGAAGGAGCAGAAACTGGTAATCTCCCAGCAGGTATACATATAGAGCAGATTGTTGCTCATCACCAGACCGAACATAGCCACCAGAAAAAGCCCCATCACCCCGAAGAAGAAAGGCCTGCGGTCCGGCACCTCCGGATGCTCCTTTTGGAACTCCTCCATATACCCAACCGCAAAAACAACGATAAGTCCGCCCACCACCGCCGCAATCAGCAGCATAATCCAAGCAAACTTATCCACTATAAAAGGATTGGTGGTCCTCAAGCCGTGACCCCGGGCAAACTCAAACCACAGCACCATAACCAGCTGCACCAGTTCCAACCCGCCAATCCAATAATACCTGTGTTTGCACGTGTAATAGAAAATTGCGGCTGCCACCACAATATCCACAAACAACATAATAGTTGGCAACCAAGACATTCCGTTACCAAAAACAAAAGTAGCAAACATAATTCACCCATCCTTCGTCACTACAAATCAGTTGCTAAAATAATACTATAAATGTAATAATTTTGCAAGCAAAAGATAGTGCGTTCTCCTTTTGCAAAGCAATAAGTTTCGCTTCAAAAATTTCTCTCACGTAAAACTGAAAATATCGGGTTTTTTACGATTATGCCGTTACGTAACATTTGGCAAATGTTACGTAACGGCAATTTCCCATTTTGACGAAATCAACAAAAAATCCCTCCGCTCTCAAACAAAGGAATTTTTTGTAACCGCTGAATGCTTACTATCGACTTCTTGTCGCAGTTTACCCCTCATCCACCGCAAGCGGTTCCCCTTCCCCCCGGGGGGAAGGGGACCCGCTTTCATCTGACTTCCCTGCTCTAATCACAGGCACATTTTAACTTTTCTGTCCACTGTCCTCTGTTCTCTGTCCACTAACACCTGAGGCCTAAAAGCTGAAGCTCAAATTTACGTTCCATCTATTGTTTCTGCTGTTGCTGCTCTTCATATAATCATAGCCCACACCCATGGTGAAGTTCTTCTTACTTACAGAAATTCCCGCCTTGATAAAGAAAGCGCCTTTATCCAGTACATCAAACTCGTAGGAGCTGCCAATCCTTTCATGGGTTACATTTGTTCTGCTGTCCCTGTTACCAAGATTGAAGGCATAACCCAGAGCCACTTCCGGTTTCACTTTCCAGCCGTAGAAATTGTTTACAGCCGTTTTGTAGCTTACGCCAAAGGGCAGTACCACGCTGGAAAGGTTGTTCGTGCTGAATTCCATGCCCAGGTTGTTGCTGTAGTCCTTGCCGTTGATGCGGATGTATCGCAGTCCTGCAAAGGGGGTTAAAGTTCCCTTGCCGACCTTGTAGGGCATTTCCGCCCTTACACCCACGCTATAGGTGTTCGTTTTGGCGTCCGCTTTGATGGAGGTGCCGTCCACCGTCATTTCCGTCTCGTTTTTGCCGTGCAGATAGGTGATGTCGCCGTGCAGTTGTACGGCCCCCACTTTCTTCCTGCCATAGACCTCAAAACTGTTATATTTGCTGTCATTGTGTCCGGTGCCGTTGGTGGTATTTCCGTTCACATATCCCAATGCCAGACCAAGAGTGATATCCTTGTCATCCACCAGGTCATAACCGATGACGGTGCCGTTGAACTGCTCATCATATTTTGCCTGGGAATCCCCGATTGCCAGACCGTCAACTTTATTCTTGTTGTGGATAAAGGTTGCCCAAAGTTTTTCACCCTCCTCCTTGTTACCGAAGTGGATAGCCACCGCATCCGTCACCATATTAGTGACATCATGGGCGCCCCTGGTCACACCCAGGTTTTCCGCACTGAAGATGGTATTTGCCTCGTTCCAGGTCAGCTTGAAGCCAAAGGTGTTTTCAATCCGCTCTTCCGGCAACAGAAGGGCAATTTTGTACAATGTGTTATCCGTATAAATATTGCCGCCGAAATAGTTAGCGTTTTTGTCCACACCCTCACCGTGTAACAGTTTGTAAATGCCCACGCCTTTGGCATTGGCCCCTGCCACAAACACTTTGGCATCATTGCTGATGCTCACATCTGCCGCCGTGCTGCCTTGCAGGTCAATAATGCCGGGTACAGTGTCATCCTGTGCCTTGCTGCCTTCCAGAACCAGTAACGCCCCTTTATCTATTTTCAGCATCGGTGTATCCGGATCATAGGGGGTGTAACCTGCCGCCGCGGTGATTGCCAGGTGGTCGCCAGCTGTTTTGTTAATCGTAACATTGGTATGACCGGCACTGTTTTTCAATGCCATAATGCCGATACCGTTGTCAACAATGAATCCGTCACCTTTGACGGTCGTCCCCACTCCTGCCCGTTCCACAAAGTTCCTCAGTTCGGCGGTGTCATAGCCCTGGTTGAATACCGCTCCGTCCGTTACAACCTGAATAGCACCGCCCTGAATATCCAATATATCGGTTTTCATATATGCCGGGTCAACTACCAGCCAGCCGTTTTTCAATGTCAGTTTCGGTGTGGCGATGTTGTTACCCACCACATTCATCTTGGCGTTATCTATCAAGATATCACTGAAAATCAGTTCGTTTTTGTCGCCGGAAGCCGCCAGACCCGCATTAAATACCGCTTTATCTGTTACCGCAAGTTTGACGGGGATTTTTTCCTGAGTGCTGTTGTTCACAACACCTGTCTCCCTATCTCCGCCCACCAGGGTCAGTTCTGTTCCATCGCCCTTTATCACCAAATCCAAAACACCTTTTGCCGTATCCTTAAGTTTGTCAATCTGGAAACCTTTGGCCATAAATTTTGACTGGTCGGAAACAATAATTTTATCGGTTGCCAACAAATCCGCACTGTTACTCTTGGTAACCCCCACATATTCCGCCGGCAGGGCCGCAACTACCGTACCGCCCGTCGGTGTGGTTTTTTTCACCACCTTAGGTTTAACACCACCCAAAGTTACTGTTCCGTCAATGTCATCCACATTACCTTGAACTACCACTGCTTCATCAGCGGCTTTCTCCAAATTGCCCGAAAGCACCAGCATGGTCTTTTCGAGAGCGAGGACAGTACTGATGGAATTGTACCGCTCAGCCGTATAGCTGTCCGCTCCGCCAAAATTATTGAGGTTCAGGAAACCGCCCTTACCTTCAAATTTACTGCCGAAAGCGGTCTTTGTCGGAGTAGTACCGTTATCCAACAAATCTTCCGCATTCATCGTAATATTGCCGTCCGTGAGTTGCAGGGTATTGACATTTTGCACTGTGGCAATGTTTGTCATATCAAAGACACCGCCAATAACATCCACTATACCGCCGTTAATGTTATTTCTAACAACGGCGGGATTATCCACTGTACCGCCGAACAATTTTACAATACCACTATTGGCTACTTCACAGCCAAGGTTGGCAACATCCGCCTTCAAAACATTATACTGGTCAACTGTGATACCGCCACTGTTCGTAATGGGAGCGCCGGCAGTTACTGTCCATTCCGCACCGCTGCTGCCGCCGGTGATAACTGTTTTACCTGCACCGCTGACTGCATAACTTAATGTCCTGCCATCCTCGCCGGCTCCGCCCTTCAAATTGAGGGTGCCGTTATTCGTAGTCACATTCCCCAGTTTGTCCGCATAAATTGTCAAAGATTTATCCTTGTTGATTGTTACACGGGTCTTGATACCGCCCTTTGTCGCACCGGTGGCATCAATGGCACTGTCGATAATAACTTCACCATCACCCTCCAAAATGGCCTTCAGTTCACTTTCAACTTCATTGGCCAGTTTCAGTTTGGCTTGGGAACGGACACGATTGGTATTGCCGGCAATATATTCCGCTTTTTCTACTGAGGATTCACCGTCAAACTCCAAAACGCCGCCGGCAACTATGGTGTTAAGATTGCCGTTATTGATTATTACAATACCCGCATTGATCAAAGGAGTTGTCCCGTCACCTTTCAAACTGCCGTTGTTAATTGTTATTGTTCCTTCATTGGTCAGAATTTTCCCTGCATCCACATTGATAGTGTTTTGCTCAATTCCCGCACCTGCATTCAGCGTAAGGTTATCTTTGACATTCATGGTACCGGTGCCGCTTACACCCTTAGCAAAGTTTACTTTATCATCAAGAATGTTCAGCGTACCGTCATTCACCACGTCCATGGTCTTGGTGCCGGTAAAGGTGACGCTCTTCAAATTGATTATGCCGTTTTTCGTTTTATTTTCTACGGCGGTATCGAAATTCTTTACACCAATGTTTTCCAAGGACAAAGTATCCGCATTATTGTTCTTCAAAACACTGCTGTCGTTACCGGCAATAATGCTATTGCCTTTTCCTTTCAGCGTAAGCGTTCTGGGTACACTGCCGGCAATATCCCTCAACTGCAAAGTCCCTGTTATTACTTCGTCTGCTTTCAGCACATACTTAACATCGCCGGTCTCCTGGTCAAGCATTTCCTGCAGGGTTCTTGTGTCGCCGCCCCCTTCAATTTCTTTCAAAATTTCCAAAAAGCCGAATTTCAGTCCGCTGGCACTGTCGCCCGCTGTCAGATATGCCTGGCCGAATGTATAAGTGGAATCTCCTATAGTTACAATCTTACTATTGGTAACACCGAGAGTATTGCTGACCGTGGCTGTTACAAACTGAATCTGTTTATACTCGCCGTCGCCCCAGCTGTCAAAATTTTCTCCGGTTAAAACAATATCCCCTAACACAATAGTTCCGCTCGCACTGGCAACATTAAGTTTTTCCAAGGTAATGCCGTCATTATCACTCAATGCCCCTGCAATATTATATACTGCGTTATCCAAAGAAAGGGATACGTTTTCCAAATTGTCTTTGGCAAAGGTTACACCGCTGCCCAACGTCACATCACCACCGGTAATTTTTCCTCCGGTGCCGAAAGCAGAACCTGTTTTTATATCAACTGCGCCGTTATTGGTAATATTAGCAGTCAAACTGCCCTCGGTAATGGTCAGGGTATTGCCCACGTTAACAGTGTTTGTTCCTGTGGTCTTGATATTGTCCGCATTTGCACTTACGTTACCGTTAATGGTCAAATTGCCTGCACCGCCAATGGTCTGTGCTAAGCTGCCGTCCGTAATCGTCAGGGTCTTGCCATCGCTGACAGTGTTTGTGCCTGTGTTGGCAAGTTTTGTGGCGCTGACGCTCATATCATCTGCAAACACCAAATTGCCGCCACCATTAATTACCTGTGCCAAATCGCCGCTCGTAATCGTCAGGGTCTTGCCCACGTTAACAGTGTTTGTTCCTGTATTGGTAAGTTTTGTGGCACTAACACTCATATCCGCATCAAAAGCAATACTGCCCGCACCGCCGATGGCCTGTGTCAATGCTCCGCCCGTAATCGTCAGGGTCTTGCCGCTGTTCACCGTATTTGTACCTGTGGTCTTGATATTGTCCGCATCAGCACTAACATCCCCGTTAATGGTCAAATTGCCGGCACCGCCAACGGCAACGGTCAAAGTGTCACCCCCCGTGCCATCACCTGTCAAGGTCAGGGTCTTGCCGCTGTTCACCGTGTTTGTACCTGTGGTCTTGATATTGTCCGCATCGGCACTAACATCCCCTTCAAAAGTTATTCCGCCGTTTCCTGTAACTTCTTTTACCACACTTCCGCCCGTCAAAGTCAAAGTTACGCCACCATCCACAACATTGGTGTCAGCCGCCACATAACCTGCATTTGTTGTCAAATTAGCGGCAAACTCCAAGGTTCCGGATGTCACATTGGCTCCATCCAAACCTGCGCCGTTAAGTTTGACTATGCCTTCGTTGGCAATCTTTCTGTCAAGCGTGCCGCCTGTCAGTTCCAAAGTGCCGCTTTCCGAAACAGCCAAATCCCCTGTACTACCCAATTTTGCCGGGTCTGCTGTGGTTACATTGCCGTCAATTATAATTGCACCTGTTCCCGTAATTTCCGCTGTCAATGTGCCATCCTTCAAAACCAAAGTGCCTTTGTTTTCCAATCCGTTTGTCCCCGTCATTTGCAGATTATTTGCTAAGGTTGTTAATGTATCGTTGTTGATATACACCCCTGCACCCTGCATAACGGCATCCGTACCCAAAGTAACATTCCCTGCAAAATTAACCGTGCCTGCGTTATCCACGGCATAAGTATTCCAGCCGCTGATTTCCGCAATATCCCGCAAGGTCAAAGTGTCGCCACTGTTAACTGTAATGCCGCCCTTACTGTTACCTGAAAGTTTGTATGTGCCGGTGCCATCAATAGTTAACGTGCGGGCACTTGCCCCTGTTGCCCTATTCAAAGTACCCAAATCAGCATCAGCAGTATAATCCCCCGGCATAACATAGGTATCTATTTTTGCAGGATCAAATCCGCCACCTTGATTACCGTTAATTATCTCCTTCAAAGTATAAACTTTGTCCTCGACAACTACGTCCACCGCCCCTGCTTTTTCACCACTGCCACTATCACCTGGTGTAATATATCCCTGTGAGAAAATATAGGTCTGATTTCCAAAAATTGCCGCACTTGTTCCCTTGACCGTAAGCGAACCAGGAGTACCAGCGATATAAGATGCCTGATATGTTCCTGCAGCCAAAGCCGTACCGGTCAAGGTAATCTTGCCCAAGGACAAAGTGCCGCTAACAGTTGCAGCGGTAATCTGATTGGTAATAGCAGGTGAACCATCTAACGTTACCGAAAGGTCATACACGGCATCAGATAAAGTCAATGTGGCTGTATCTGCCAAATTATCCTTGGTGAATCTTACGCCCGTCCCCAAGGTCACGGCACCGCCGGTAATCTTGCCGCCTGTGCCGAAGGAAGAACCATCCCCCATCTCCACCGTACCGCTGCTGGCAACATTTTGAGCCAATGCCCCCCCTGTTATTTTCAATCCCGCCTGCTCCTTGACAGTAACACCGCCGGTTATTGCCAAATTGCCCGCCGAAGTTTGAACTGAAGCAGGGTCCGCACCGTTACCAATTTCCACACCGCCGGCGCCGCTGATATTTTTTTTCAAAATATTATCTGTGTCATTACCAATCAGAACTAGAGTATCGCCGCTGTTCACCTGAGCATCCACAGTTAATTCTTTGGCAACAATCGGGGCACCCAACAGCGTCAGGCATAATTTCTTGTCCTTCACCTCCAAAGTTCCCAAACTGCTACTATACATTCCTCTAAATTCATTTGCCGAAATCAAAGCAACCGTTGCACCTTTGACCGCCACAAACCCATCAGGCAAAGCATTTATGCCGATAGCAGTTTGCTCAAAATTCACCGTACCGCCAACAGTCATCATAACATCACCTTCACCAAACCCGGTTGGCAAAGTGAAATTCATGATTTGGAAACCGCCCACATCCCCTGCAACAGAAATTTTGGAGTTCACATTCAGGGTGTTGCCGCTATATTCCGGAAAATAAATTTCCCTATAATCAGGATATCCCACACCGGCAATTTTACCAAATTCTATGTTTTCAAAAACAGTGGTGCCATCACTCTTGCCAATGTTCACAATATTATTGCTCGCAATTAACCTATCAGAACCACATGCCCATACCCCTATAACATCAATCCTCGATGCCTTGTCCGTATCACTAAGCACAAAAACAGCATTATCAGAGACGGTATTACTACATTCATGATCACCACTACCGTCAATCCAAACCCCATTTACCCATATGTGAGAATTTTCTACGACAGATATTTTTTCAACATCTTCCGCTCCAAAAAACACTTCATTCCCTCGAATAGTAGCTTGGCTTTTAACATATAAAGGTGACGGTTGTCTAAAATATGCACCATATAAATTGACACTTCCGCCCTCCGTCCCATCGAAAATGCCGCCACTGACCTTAAGAGAATTGTTACTGATAACAGATGTGGAACCCATAATATCATTGCACAGCATCCCGCCAATCAGCCGAAGTTCCGAGTCAGAGCGTATAAACTTGCCGCCGGAAATATTTAGTTCATTGTTACTTACTTCAACACTTGCATCCCCCGAAGCTTTACCATAACCGGCAACAATATTCATTTCATTGTCAGATTCAAAAGTGCCGCCCTTAATATTTACTACGTTGTTTTTGATTTCATGAGTCCCTGTGCTTTTCTCAGCCCCCGCACCGTAAACACTGTTCTTAAACGTACCACGGTCAACGGTCATCGTGTTGTCGGTGATTTGGCCTGTCAAATCCGTACCATTGAAAACATCGTTATAGATTGCCTTATAACTGCCGTTTTTGGTTACGTCCCCATTTTTAATCGTAAAATCCGGTGCTATGGGGTCTGTGCCGCCGGAATAAACAAGCAAACTGTGATCACCACTGGCATTGCTATAAGTCAAAACCTGATAATGCCCGTCCGCAGGTGTATAATCTGTACCGTCAACATTGTCAATAAGAGTTATGAAGTCGTCAGCCGCCAAAGAGATATTGCTTACATCAGCACCGACAGTAACACCGTTTAATGGAACGGCACTCTTGACCTTTAACATGGGCAGTTCGGTGTCCATACCGCTGGGCGCCGTGAAATTGATGGTTTGAGGATAATAAATTTCTTCAACAATACCGTCCACACAAGTGTTAATATTCAAGACATTCCCTGTTCCTTCCCCTTTTCCGCTATCCCCTG
This sequence comes from Acidaminococcaceae bacterium, assembly GCA_024405585.1. GTDB lineage: Bacteria > Bacillota > Negativicutes > Acidaminococcales > Acidaminococcaceae > Phascolarctobacterium_B. The sequence goes on from JAKSOM010000007.1 coordinate 15,401, forward strand.
CATAAATATAAAATGTGTTACTGGAAGAGAATTTGCCGCCGTTGATAGTTATTGTATTGTCAGACATCACAGCACCTTCACCACCAGACCCACCAAAAATACTTAGAATTCCAACGCCCGTAAAATCCCCGCCATTAATTATCACTTCATTATTGCTGACATTTCCCGTTCCTGCCCCACCAGAGATTCTTACGTTGGTACCATGGAAATCCCCCCCGTTAATAGTTACCTCGCCGCCGGTAGCGTTACCTGCCGTATAACTGCCGTAAATAGTTGTATCACTGCCCTTAAATTCACTGCCGGTAATGGTTACTTTGCCGTCGGATGCTGTGGCATTCACTTTGGCATCTGACAAAGAACCTACAATTGCTGTTTCGCCATCAAAAACACTGTCCGTAACGGTAATACAGCCCTTGGAAGCGGTAACGCCTCCGTCATACGAGTTATTATCATAACTGCCGTAAATATATGCTTTGGCACTAAAATGCACTCCATTGACCACTACATTACCCTCTGAAATATTTCCTGACTTGGTAAAATTTCCATAAATATTTGTTTCCACACCATACTGTCCACCCTCAACGGTTACATTTGAACCAGAAACATCTCCACGATCGGAAAAACTGCCGTAAATATTTAATATACCGGCACCGTCAAAAGTTGCGTTCTTAACGGTAACACTGCCATCAGCCGTACCGCCATCAGTATCGTTTCCCATAAAACTGCCATAAATTTCCGTGGTTTTATTACTGCCGGCAATAGTAAAAGAACTATCTTGTACAGTTACATTACCGTTGGAAGCCGTGCCACCAAAGTCTTCAGTTTTATTACCACAAATATTCGTTTCCCCTGCAAAAGAAGTACCCTTGACCGTTACCTTGCCGCCGGTAGCAGTGCCGAGGTTCTCGGCATAACTGCCGTAAATGTCCGCTTTACCGCTAAAACTGCTGTCCTGAACTGTAACAACACCATTGGACGCAACGCCGTCGTTAGTGTCACTGCTGTAGATAATTGTTACCCCGCCAAAAGTGCTGTTCATGACTGTTATCGTGGTCTTGTCTGCTTTAGCGGCCCCGTAAGCACCCTGCATAGTTACTTTACCTACATCAGTGAATGTCAAATTGTCATAAACCGCCGTATTGTTGTTTACTTCTCCAGTTGTAGCGTTAGCTTGTGCGATATTTATCCTCACTTCCGGGACGTTTTGAAAACTGGTACCTTTGATGGTCACCTCATTATCATTTGCTTTTGCTTTACCATTCCCGCCTAAAAAAACTATTTCGCCGGTGATATCTTTGAAAGATACCCCATTGTTGATGGTCTCTTTATTGTTATTTGCTTCAGCGTTAGCACCGCTTTGAGCGCCGTACAAAGAGACACTGCCATTGATACCATCGAAAGCACTCTCGCTGATATCTATAATATTTTTGTTGGCATTACCCCCTGTCATACCAGCCAACATTTGTACACCTTTTTTGACAGTTACATTTTTAAGAGTCAAAATATTGTTCAAAGCGACAGCAGTTCCTTTATTAGTGCCATCTCCGGCATAGAAAGTATAGGAACTTTGCTTATCGAAAACTGCATTCTCAATGGTTAGCGAGTTGTTCTTTACTTCACCAACACCTTCACTACGCCCTGCTGCAAAAACATAATAATTATCCCATCCCTTCCCGTTTTTGTCCTTAGTGGAAGCAGTTAAGGTCAGCATCATATCACTGGGCTTCGCATCACTCAACTTCGTTGACCACACATTCCCCGTAGTGCCGACCCAATAATTACCTGCCGCCAACGCACCGTTGGCAAAGGACATACTGCCTGCCAGCACCGCCAAGGCAATTAAAACCTTCTTTGTCTTAATCATTCCCAACACCTCCATATAAAACTTAAAAAAACGAAGGGCACATAAAGCCCCAAACATAAAACCTTGCCACTATAACAAATTATATGTATATTTTACTATTTTTTAACTGAAAAAGCAAGATATACCCCCCCATTTTTTTCAAAACCTCTGCAAATATGTACCTTATGTAACAAAATCCTCTCATCAAAACCGTGTCTCTTCGCTCCAGGGTAGTCGCCTTTGGCGACAGGGTTGAGCCAACAGCCAACAGGGTTGAGTGAAGTCGGTGCGAAGCGAACCCTTG
>JAKSOM010000070.1 GCA_024405585.1 Acidaminococcaceae bacterium
AAGAGGAGAGCGACAATTTGGAACCCCTTTTCAAAACCATCATTGATACTATTCCCGCTCCGGATGTGGATGTGGATGCACCTTTGCAGATGTTGGTCAACACCCTCGACTATGATGATTACGTGGGCAGGATAGTAGTGGGCCGTATTGTGCGTGGCAAGCTGCATAACGGGGAGCAAATCATGCTGATGCAGGATGAGAAAAATGCTCCGGAAAAGATTGGCCGTTTGTATGCTTATGAGGGATTAAAAAGGGTTGAAGTGAAGGAAGCTCAGGCCGGGGACATTGTGGCGGTTATCGGGTCGAGTGCTCCCAAGATTGGTGATACCATCGCTGATTTGGTTACACCGGAACCGTTGAAGGGTATCAAGATTGACGAACCCACATTGAGCATGGTGTTTTGCGTCAATGACAGTCCTTTTGCCGGGCAGGAAGGCGAGTATGTTACCAGCAGGCATTTGCGGAACCGCCTTTACAAAGAAATTCAAACCAATGTGTCTTTGCGGGTGGAGGATACGGACACCACTGATGCCTGGGTGGTTTCCGGCCGTGGGGAGTTACATCTTTCCATTTTGATTGAGACCATGCGGCGTGAGGGTTATGAATTGGCGGTTGGCAAACCTAAAGTAATTTACCGCAGGGATGACAACGGTAAACTTTTGGAACCTATGGAGGCCCTGACCATTGATGTGCCTCAGGAGTTTATGGGGACGGTTATGGAAGGTCTTGGATTGAGAAAGGCGGAGCTGCAGAGTATGCATGATATGGCCGGGTATCTGCGTATGGAATTCAAAATTCCCGCCCGGGGCCTGATAGGTTTCCGTAATCAGTTCTTGACTGACACCAAGGGTAATGGTATTATGAATCATGTGTTCAGCGGCTATGAACCTTACAAGGGCGATATTCCCGGACGTACCCGTGGCAGTTTGGTGGCTTTTGAAGATGGGGAAACCTGTGCTTACGGTATTGGCAATGCCCAAGAGAGGGGTACCATGTTTGTGGTGCCTGGCCAAAGGGTTTATGAAGGACAGTTGGTGGGGGAGAACGCCAGGGAAGAGGATATGGACATCAATCCCTGCAAAAAGAAGCATGTGAGCAATATGCGTGCCTCCGGCTCCGATGAAGCCATTCGTCTGATTCCGCCCCGTTATTTCAGTTTGGAGCAGGCCTTGGAACACATTAACGATGATGAATTGGTTGAGGTGACACCCAAATCCCTCCGTATGCGGAAGAAGGTGTTGAGCAAACTGACAAGGGCCCGTATTCGCGGCAGGGAATTTGTGGCAAAGAAGGCAGGTGAAAAATAATGGGGTTCGGCAATTCGGCAAAAAAATTGTTTTCCAGTGATGACGCACCGGTTATTCCGGAGAAACCGGGGAAGAAAACGGTCATTATGATTCGTACCCCTGAATCGTTTAATGATGATGCCAAGGATTGTGCGGATGGACTTTTGCAGGGGAAGATTGTTATGATTAACCTGGAAAATCTTGGTGGGGCGGAGAGAAACCGCATCTTCGACTATATGAATGGTGTGGCCTATATCGAAGGGGCTTATATTGATGCCATTTCCGATTCTTTGTTGATTTATTGTCCGAAAGGCGTGGAGTTGGATAAGAAGGAAGAAGAATAAAAAAACAAAAAGGTGATTGTTAAAGGTGTGATTCTTTGGTATAATGCCTTTACCACATTTTTTAGTAAGGAGAATTTTTTATGAAAGAGTACACTGGCGATAAGATTCGTAACGTGGCCATTGTAGGTCATGGTGGTGCAGGCACCACTTCCGTTACTGAGGCCCTTCTGTTCCGCAGCGGAGCAATCAACCGTATGTGCAATGTTGCCGACGGTACAACTACCACCGACTATGAGCCGGAGGAGATTAAGCGTAAGGTTTCCGTCAATGCCACTTTGGCACCGGTTGAATGGGGCGACAACAAGATTAATTTTATTGATGCTCCCGGTTTTGCTGATTTTGTAGCTGAGGTTAAGGGTGCCTTCCGTGCAGTCGACAGCGCTTTGATTGTGGTTGATGCCACCAGCGGTGTACAAATCGGTACCGAGCAATGCTGGAAATTGGCTGAAGAAGCCGGTCTGCCCAGAATCGTTTTCGTAAATAAGATGGACCGTGAAAATGCGGATTTTGACAATATTTTGGATAATCTGAGAGGTAAATTCGGCAAGAAGATTCTTCCCTTGCAGCTTCCTTTGGGGAAAGAGGACAAGTTTGAGGGTTTGATTGACCTTTTTAAAATGAAGGCCTATCGTGCTAATGGCAACGGTTCTGATGAAATTGAAATTCCTGCTGAGTATATGGAGACCGCAGAACTCCATCGTGAGCAAATGATTGAATCTGCAGTGGAAGCCGATGATGACTGCATGATGCGTTATTTGGAAGGGGAGAAGATTGAGGACAAGGAAATCATGGATTGCCTGACCAAAGGCATTCGCAGCGGTTTGCTTTGCCCCATGATTTGCGGCAGTGCTATTAAGAATATCGGTCTTGGACGTTGCATGAATGCTGTTATTGATTTTACCTATCCTGCTGTTTTGCGTGACTATGAAGTTACCAACAAGACCACCGGTGAAGTGGAGAAACATGATAGCAATGCTCCCATGGCGGCTATGGTTTTCAAGACCACATCTGACCCGTTTGTAGGCCGGTTGAGTTTCTTCCGTGTGTTCAGCGGTATTGTGACTGCTGACGGTCCCGTTTATAACAGTCGCCGGGAAATGGACGAGCGTCCCGGCAATCTCTTCACTATGCGGGGCAAGACCCAGATTCCTCTTAAGTCGGTCAAGGCAGGCGATATTGGTGTATTCAGCAAATTGCAGTATACTGCTACAGGCGATACCTTGTGTGACAAAGCCAACCCGGTTGAGTTCGCTCCCATCAATTTCCCGTTACCCATGTATACACGTGCAATTTATGCTAAGAAGAAGGGCGAGGAAGACAAGATTATGACTGCCCTGAACCGTTTGATGGATGAGGATCCCACCATTATTGTTACTAAGAATCCCGTTACCAAAGAAACTTTGATCAGCGGTATGGGAGATCAACACATTGAAATTATTATGGAACGTATGTTGCGTAAGTTTGGTGTGGATGCGGATTTGCGTACCCCCATCATCGAATACCGTGAGACCATTCGTGCTGCGGCTGACAATGTGGAAGGCAAGCATAAGAAACAATCCGGTGGCCATGGCCAGTACGGTCATGTGGTAATCAAAATGGAACCTTTGCCTCCGGGAGGCGGATTTGAATTTGTGGATGAAATTTTCGGTGGTTCTGTTCCCCGTCAATACATTCCTGCTGTTGAAAAAGGCATGAATGAATGTATGGAAAAGGGTATTTTGGCCGGTTATCCCTGTGTTGATGTGCGTATTACTCTGAAGGACGGTTCCTACCATCCCGTTGATTCCAGTGAAATGGCCTTTAAGACAGCTTCCAGTATTGCTTTCAAAAAAGCTATGGAAGCAGCCAAACCCGTTCTTTTGGAACCCGTGTATAATTTGAATGTTACTGTGCCCGATGCAATGATGGGTGATGTAATCGGCGACCTGAATACCAAGCGTGGCCGTATCCTGGGTATGACTCCCACTGAAGAGGGCTTTAGCGTGGTGGCGGCTCAGGTTCCCTATGCAGAAATTTCCAACTACGCAGTGGATCTTCGTGCCCTGACACAGGGTATCGGTACCTTCGAGATGAAGTTTGACCACTATGAGGATGTTCCTGCCAAATTGGCTGAAAAAGTTATTGCCGACAAAAAAGCAAGGGATGAAGCGGCTGAATGACAGTTCCCTCTTTTGCACAACTGAAGGTTGGAGCAATCATTATTGAAAACTTAAAAAAACATGGTATAAAATTGCCGATGCCTGTGCAGGCATCGGCAATTCCCGCTTTATATGGAGGTAGGGACGTTATTGCCAGGGCCCAAACGGGTACGGGAAAGACCCTGGCCTTTTGCATTCCCATGGTGGAGAAAATTGATTTGGCCAAATCCTATGTTCAGGCCCTGGTCATCACTCCCACCCGTGAACTTGCCCAGCAGACCGCTGTGGAGCTGAAAAAGATTATCGGCAAGGGTGAGGTGAAGGTTCTGGCCGTCACCGGTGGTCGTGACTTTGAAAAGCAGAAGGACAAGCTGCAGGGCAAGAGCCATATTCTCATCGGCACCCCCGGCCGGCTTTTGGACCATATCCAAAAAGGGAACACCAATCTGGGGGGTGTGCGTTACCTGGTTCTGGATGAAGTGGATGAAATGCTCCTGCAGGGCTTTATCGATGATGCGGCCAAGCTGATTGCCATGTGCAATCCACGGCATCAGACCATGCTTTGCAGCGCCACCCTCAACGAGCAGGTCTGGCAGTTAGGACGGCGGCTCTGCACCAACCCCAAACTGGTGGATATCAACCCGGCGGAAGTCACCGTGAAGGGTATCAAACAGTTCGGCCTTAAGGTGGTGGAAGAGAAGAAGCAGCAACGGCTGTTGGATTTGAGTACGGAGTTGAACCCCTATCCGATGATGGTCTTTTGCCACAGCAAGGAAAGGACCAAGGAACTGGGGGATTGGCTGGGGGGCCGGGGTATCAATGTGGATGTCCTGCATGGTGATATGAGTCCTGCAAAACGAAAGACCGTCATGCGTTGGTTCCGTGAGGCAAAACTGCAGGTTCTTGTGGCCAGCGATTTGGCGGCACGGGGACTTGATGTGGAGGGTGTGAGCCATATCATCAATTACGATATTCCCCATGACCACGAATGGTATATCCACCGTATCGGCAGAACCGGCAGGGCGGGGAAGGACGGAATGGCAATTACCTTCTACACTCCGGATGAAATCAAGTGGTTGAAAAACATTGAAAACAAGACAAAAGTCAAATTGGAGAAAATGAGATAGGGCCATGGAATACTATTTCAAACTTGCCTTTACCGTAATTTTGTTCGGGTGCCTGGCAGTCCAGTGTTGGGAGGACATCCGGCGGCATTTGCTTTATGACGAGGTGTCCATGCTCTTGGCCGTAACCGGCTTCGTACGCAGTTTCTTTTTTCACAATGCGCATGATTCCTTGGCCGGGGCCGGTTTGTGTTTTTTGGTTTTGTCATTCTTTTCCCTTTACAAAAGAGGAGGCATGGGGTTGGGCGATTTGCTCCTTGGTACGGCCCTGGGATTTTGGTTGGGACCGGAGATGAGTGCCGTGATGTTGGTGATTGCCTTTGTTGCGGCAGCCATATTTTGTACAATCCTGTTGATATTCAAATCCTTGGATGAAAGGGGTATTGCTTTTGCACCTTTTTTGACCGTTGCCATGCTTTCGGTTTATTATTACGGCGGAAAAATTATGGAACTTTACGAAAGAATTTTATGAAGTTCAAATTATATTTTCTCGTCAAGATAATAAATGACTTAAAAAAATTTGTTAATTGCAAACCGAAAATCCCGTAGGAAAAATGCTGTTTTTTGACGGCATTT
>JAKSOM010000071.1 GCA_024405585.1 Acidaminococcaceae bacterium
GTTGAAAATCCTTCAGCACCGCACCATCAAACAAATCTCCACGCAAGGTCAGAATATTCTCCACCCCGGCCTGACGAAATTTGGACAACACATCCTTAATCTGCTCCCTATCCGCATTTACACAAGTCAGATGGGCCAAGGCGGGAATACCCCTCGCCCCAATCTCCTCAGTCAGGGCCAAACTCTCCCCCACCGTATTGCCACCGGCACCATAAGTCACACTGATATAGGACGGATTCAACGCCCCAATCTCCCCCACCACCTTCCTGGCATTGGACAGCTGGGATGCGAACTTAGGCGGAAAAATCTCCGCACTCAGTTGTAGTTTATTGTTGCGTAAAATATCTATTATCTTCATAATCCATTACAAAAATCGGCGGCGCCGAAACGCCGCCGATCAACAACCACCAATCAGCCAATATCTTTGAGAAAATCTTTCAGAAGTTGAATCTCTTCCTCATTCATGGTAATTCCCTTACCCATCTTGTCATGTTCGGGAGACCAATCACGAATATCGTATTTGGCTTTACCGCCGTTCCAAGAAACAAGATTCAATTCTTTTTTCCAACCCTTGGTGCTTTCACTCAACACCCCCAGATTTTTCTCAATCACAAACGTGAATTCCCTAGCCATTTTGAATCCTCCCAATCATTCCCATACGTCAAAACTTCCCTGTACTCACTATACAGATAATGTGATACTAACATATATAATTAAATATTGCAAGTACTTTGTATAAAAATATCGACAAAATTTTTATATCCCAAATCAAACAAAATAAGAGTCCCTCCAAACAAATTGAAAGAACTCTTATCACAAAATTATTTTACTGAAACAACACTCTTTTCGTCAGCAACAAACATAGGATGCGAAGTTAATGGCGTTTTAGCCAAGGAACAAGGAAAATTTTGGGCGAGATAGACCTGATAGGTCATCGAGGTCAAAATTATTCCGCAGTGACGCAGTATAAAACGTCAATAACAAGCATAGGATGCGAAGTTAGTATCGTGTTTAGGCAAGGCGCCGGACAAAAATCGGATGAGATAGACCTGATGGTCATCGAAGTCGATTTTTGGAACGGCAACACAGCATAAACCGATAATAACGAGCATCAGAATGCGGGAACTACAGCGCCTTTATATTTTTCCAAAATGTGCTTCTTAACTTCCTGACTCTGCAATGCTTTCATCAACTTAACAATGTCTTCCCGTTTCTCGTCGCCCTTGCGAACAGCCACCAGGTTAGCATAAGGGGATTCGCCGCCTTCGGTGAAGAGAGAATCTTTAACAGGGTTCAATTTCGCTTCCAAAGCATAATTGCAGTTGATAACTGCTACTGACACATCCTCCAAGGAACGGGGCAACAGGGCCGCCTCAACTTCAACAATTTTAATTCCTTTGGGGTTATCAACCACGTCGCCGACCACAGCACCGATGCCGGCACCCTCTTTCAATTTAATCAGGCCCGCTTTAGCCAGCAGATTCAAAGCACGGCCGCCGTTGGTGGGATCGTTGGGGATGGAAACCTTGGCCCCCACAGGAACATCAGCAATGTTTTTAATGGTTTTGGAATAAGTTCCCATAGGTTCGATATGCACATTGCCGGCGGAAACAAGATCCAGTTTTCTGTCCTTGCAGAAGGATTCCAAATAGGGGACATGTTGGAAGTAGTTGGCATCCAATTCCTTGTCGTTCAAAGCCAGATTGGGTTTTACGTAATCACTGAATTCCACAACAACCAGCTTAACGCCATCCTTTTCCAACATAGGTTTAACGAAGTTCAAAAGTTCCGCATGAGGAACAGGGGTTGCTCCAACTTTCAATTCTGCAGCTTTTTTGCCGCATCCGGTCAAGGTCAAACAACCTGCGGTGAGAGCGGCAACGGCCAACAAGCCGAACAAAGATTTTTTCATAATTCAATCCTCCTAATTTCTTTGCACAGGTCCGGTACGCCTATGAATATTTTAGTGAAATGATAATACAAAGTCCGATAAAAAGCAACAAATAAACAATAAAAAAGGCGGCTGTACAAAACAGCCGCCTTTTTTGTAAACTTATTTACTCTTTTGAATACTTTGCAATACCTACTTTGTAGAAGTCATTCCCTTCGCTGTCGATACATACGATGGCAGGGAAATCCTTCACTTCATAGCGGCGGATGGCCTCAGGCCCCAGGTCCTCGTAGGCAATCATCTTTTCCCCTACGATGGATTGGGCGATGACCGCAGCCGCACCGCCGATGGCCACAAAATATACTGCCCCATGTTTGACACAGGCATCAACCACTTCCTTGGAACGCAGGCCTTTGCCAATCATGCCCCGCATACCCTGTTCAATCATGGTGGGGGTATATTTGTCCATACGGCCGCTGGTGGTTGGGCCTGCGGAGCCCACCACTTCACCGGGTTTTGTCGGGGAGGGTCCCACATAGTAAATCACATTGTCCTTCAGGTCCAGGGGCAGTTGCTCGCCCCTGGCCAGGGCCTCGGTCAGACGCTTGTGGGCCGCATCCCGGGCGGTATAGATGTAACCGCTGATACGCACCACATCACCGGCGTGCAGGGATTTCACAGTTTCAGCAGTAAGGGGCGCCTTGATATACTTAATTTCAGCCATACTTACCTCCTCATAACGTCATCTCAGCACGACGGGCAGCATGACAATTCAAGTTCACTGCCACGGGCAAACCACCGATATGGGTGGGGGCATATTCAATGTTCACTGCCACTGCAGTAATACGACCGCCCAAACCGCTGGGGCCCACACCGGTATTGTTCACCAGTTCCAACAACTTCCCTTCCAACTCCGCATATTGGGGGTTGGCATTGTGGTCACCCACCTTGCGGGTCAGGGAATATTTGGCCAAAAGGGCCGCCTTTTCCATGTTACCGCCAATGCCCACGCCGACTGTAACGGGCGGACAGGGGTTGGGTCCCGCACTGCGGACCGTATCAACCACAAACTTGATGATGCCTTCCACCCCGTCAGCCGGCTTCAACATCTTCATAGCACCCATATTCTCGCTGCCGCAACCCTTGGGGCAGACAATGATATGTACCTTGTCCCCGGGAACAATGGTGGTATGGATGATGCCAGGAGTGTTGTCCCCGGTATTCTTCCTGACAAACACCGGGTCATCCACGCTGGATTTGCGCAAATAGCCGTTCACATAGCCATCCGCCACACCGGCATGAATGGCAGTATAAAGGTCCCCGCCGGTGAAATGCACATCCTGCCCGATCTCCATGAAAACCACGGTGAGACCGGTATCCTGACAGATGGGCACATCCTTGGATTTGGCCAATTCCGCATTCTCCACGATGGTGGTGAGAATCTCCTTGCCCAAAGGGGATTCCTCCACATCAATGGCTTTTTTGTAATACGCAAGCAGTTCCTCCGGCAGATAGTAGCAGGAATCTTTGCAAAGTTTTGCTACCGCCTGGGTAACTTGCTTTACATCAATCTCTCTCATTTTTTCTTCAAACCTGCTTTTGCATAAGCATTATTTTTTACCCTGTACTCTTTGACACGTCTCATGGTGTCCTTGTAGAGTTTGTCCGCATCAATGTTCACCCGTGCCATACCGGTCTTCATGGCAACTTCTGCAACTGCCTTGGCTACTGCCGGAGCAACACGAGGATCAAATGCATCAACAATTACATGGTCATCACGAAGGTCTTTATCACTGAGCAAACCAGAAATAGCATTAACCGCTGCCACTTTCATTTCCTCTGTGATGGCTTTTGCACGAACAGCAATAGCGCCACGGAATACGCCCGGGAATACGATTACGTTATTAACCTGGTTGGGAGCATCACTGCGGCCAGTGCCGGCAACACGCACGCCCGCTTCCTTGGCATCCTGATAATAGCATTCGGGAACAGGGTTAGCCATTGCAAATACGATGGCATTCTTAGCCATGCTTTGCATAATATCTTTAGTAAATACGCCAGGAGCAGAAACGCCAATCAACACATCAGCGCCTTTTGCTGCAACTTCCAAATCACCCTTAATAAGACCGGGGTTGGTGGTTTCGGACAACTGTCTTTGTACGAAATCCAAAGGAGCGTCCATACCTTTGTAGAGAATGCCAAAGCGTTCAACGCAAAGAACATTCTTAGCACCCATGTTAACCAACAAGCGGGCAATGGCGCTGCCTGCAGCACCACAGCCGTTAACTACAATAGTAGCAGTAGCAATATTCTTCTTTACCAGACGGAGTGCACCGGTAACTGCTGCCAGGCAGGCAATTGCGGTACCATGTTGGTCATCATGGAAAATAGGAATTTCGCAAATAGCTTTCAAACGCTCTTCAATCTCATAACATTTTGGGGACTGGATATCTTCCAAATTCACACCTGCAAAATTCTTTTGCAAATATTTAACGGTAGTAATGAATGCTTCTTTATCCTTGGTATCCAGTACCAAAGGCAAAGCATTAACATCCGCAAAGGTCTTGAACAGAACGGACTTGCCGGTCATAACAGGCACACCCGCCATGCCGATATCGCCCAAACCCAAAACACGGGTACCGTCGGAAATAACAGCAACCAAATTGCCTCTCGGAGTCAATTCGTAGCTCAAATCAGGGTCAGCTTTAATTCTTCTGCAGGGCTCTGCAATACCGGGGGTATAAGCAACTGCCAATTCAGCCAAGGTGTTAACAGGCATCTTGGCATGGGTGGTCCAACCGCCACCGCTCTTCTTGTAGGTTTCTACTGCCAATGCATTATTGTCAACCGGTTTGACCGCTTTCTTGGCAACAACCTTCTTTGCCGCAGTTTTCTTTGCAGGCGCCTTCTTGGCAGCTGCACTTGTAGCTTTTGTAGCCATAATAAAATCCTCCTCTTAAAACTGTTGAGACGACACCCTCGTCTTGAATATTATACACTAAAACATCACTAAAAACAAGTTAGCGACGTCTTTTCCAAATCTGTACCAGACGGCGGATGGCCTTGGCCCTGTGGCTCACGGAATTCTTTTCCTCCTGAGTGGCCTCGCCAAAACCCATATGCAGTTCCTTGCTCCAGAAAATCGGGTCATAGCCAAAACCCCCATCACCCAATTTGTCATGCAGCAACAGGCCTTCACATAACCCGTCCACCTCGTTGAGAATCTTCCCCTCTGGAAGGGATACCGCCAGAACGCAACGGAACCGGCAATTCCTGCGAATGCAAAACTTCATATCCGACAAAAGTTTTTCCATGTTGGATGCATCCGTGGCGTTCTCCCCACTGTAACGGGCGGTAAGCACCCCGGGGGCCCCGTTCAACGCCTCACACTCCAATCCGCTGTCATCCGCCACACAGGGCATATTGGTGGCCTTGGCACAAGACTGGGCCTTCATCCGAGCATTTTGAGAAAAGGCTTTCCCCGTCTCCTCCGGCTCCGCAATATCCGGGAACTCTCTCTTAAGACTGCT
>JAKSOM010000072.1 GCA_024405585.1 Acidaminococcaceae bacterium
TTTTTTCAGGGACGCACTTTTTTATGCGTGTCCATTTTTAGGGGTACAGTTCAAAGTCACTACCCACTACCCACTACCCACTACACTCTACCCGCTACACTCTACCCACTATCCACTACACTCTACCCACTACACTCTACCTGCCAGATGCTCCAGGGCCAATTTGTAGCCGGCAAAACCCTTGCCGCTGATGCTTTTTTCGCAGCCCATTGCCACATAGGAAAAACAACGGAAGCTCTCCCTGTTGCCCACATCCGTCAGATGCACCTCCACCGCCGGCAGGGCCACCGCTTTCAACGCATCCAGAATGGCAATGCTGGTGTGGCTGTAGGCCGCAGCATTGATAATAATGCCCTCAAATTTGCCCAGGGCATTTTGAATTTCGGTAACAATCCTGCCTTCGCAGTTGTGCTGGAACAAGGTCACTTCCATCCCCAGCCCCTCCGCCGCCCTGCGGATGTATTCGCACAAATCCTCATAGGATTGCTCACCGTACAATTCCTTTTCCCGAATCCCCAACAGATTCATGTTGGGGCCGTTTATCACCAAAACCTTCATTGCCAAATCTCCTTCCCGATTGCCAATAGTTGCCCGAACATTTCCTGCCACTCCCCATCCGGCACAATGTAGTCCGCATACTTTTCATACAAGGGCAGCCGTTCCCGGTACAATTCATAAATCCTGTCCCCATTCCCTGCCAAAAGCGGCCTTTGCCCATCCTCCGGCAAGTCCTTGCGGATACGCTCCGGATTGCGGTCAAGGAAAACAACCGACCCCTTTTGTTTCAGGGCCGCCATGTTTTCCGCCTTCAGCACCGCCCCGCCGCCGGTGGCAATCACCGCCCCCTGCAACCGTGCCAGTTCCTGCAACACCCCGGTTTCCCAAGTGCGGAAGCAGGTTTCACTTTCGGCGAACAAATCCCCGATGCTCCGCCCGGACCGCTGCTCCACCAAAATATCGCTATCATAAAATTCAACTTTCAGCTTTTCCGCCAGCATCTTCCCCAGTCGGCTTTTACCGCTGCCGGGAAGTCCTGTCAAGACCAGATTCCTCATTTCCACCGCATCCTGTCATACACCTGCTGAATCAATCCCTCCGGCATTTTTCGGCCCAGCCAGACCGCTTCCGCCCCCACCGCCTGGGCCACCAGCATGTATTGTCCGTTGCAAACCCTGCAACCCTGCTTTTTGGCCCGTTGCAACAGCAATGTTTCGCCAGGGTTGTAAATCAAATCCAGCACATCTTGGAATTGGACCAACTGCTTTTCCTCCACCAGGGATTCCCCCGTATTGGGAAACATGCCCACAGGGGTGGCATTGATCAACAAATCCGCCCCGGCCGCCCTGCTCCAGTCAAATCCCTGTTTCCGGGAAAGCACACTATATTGCACTTTATGGTTGTCCAAATAAGCACAAACGCAACGGGAAGCGCCTCCGTCCCCCAGCACCGCTGCGGAACGATTGGCCAGGGAAAGGCCAAAATGCTCCAGCATCCTGCCGAAGCCGAAATAATCCGTATTATCCCCACCAATCCTGCCCTCCCCAAAAGTGAGGGTGTTCACCGCCCCAACGGCCTGCGCCACCTCCGTCACCCTGTCGCACATGCCGAGGACGGCAATTTTGTGGGGAATGGTAACATTCACCCCCACGTAGTCCTGCCGAATCTTTTCCAGCAGTTCCGGCAATCCCTCTGCCGGGGTTTCCAACAAATTGTATTCCCCTCTCAAGCCCAGTTCCTGCCAAATCAGTTGATGAATTTGGGCAGAATGGCTGTGGCCCAATTTGCCACCTATCAGTCCCGCCCTAATCACAGTTTTGCCTCCAGCAGAAAATCCAAAAGTACAAAGGACGTGACGGCTTCCACCACGGGCAAGGCCCTGGGAACTATACAGGGGTCATGCCGCCCCCATACCGCCAATTTCACATTCTCCTTGGTAACCAAATTTACGCTGTCCTGCTCCAGACCAATGGAGGGAGTGGGTTTGATGCCCACCCGGAAAACCAAGGGCATACCGTTGGTCAAGCCACCATTGATGCCTCCGTTGTGATTGGATTGCAGCTGCAGCCGCCCCTCCACATATCTCAAAGCATCGTTGGCCTCCGAACCAAGCATGCCGCTCAGGGCAAAGCCATCCCCGAACTCCACCGCTTTCACCGCCGGAATGCTGAAAAGCAAGTGGCTCAAACGGCTCTCCACCGAGTCAAAGAAGGGCTCACCCAGACCCACCGGCAAACCCCTAGCAACACATTGGATAATGCCGCCCAGGGAATCCTTCCTGCTCTTCGCCGCCAAAATCAAAGCGGCAATTTCTTCATCCGCCTGCTCCTTGGGACGGGCAAAACTTTCTTTGCCGATGGAGGCGATATATCCTTTGATACTGATGTTTTTGTCGTACAAATATTCCTTGGCCACTGCCCCTGCGAAGGTCAGCACGGCAGTCATCCGGCCGGAGAAGATGCCTCCCCCCGGCTCAATTTTGCCGTACCTGACAAAGGCGGGGTAATCCGCATGACCGGGACGGGGAATATTCTGCATCTTTTCATAGTCCCCCCTCCGCACATCATTGTTGGCAATGCGGAAGACCAAATCTTCACCCGTAGTGCAGCCATCCTGCAATCCGGAAATGACTTCCACCTCATCCGTCTCATGACGGGCTGTGCTCCAGGGAGCAGACCCGGGGGCCCGACGAACCATCTCCATCCTTATTCTGTCCATATCCAGTTTTTTCCCCGCCGACAAACCTTTGATAATTCCGCCGATGAAGGGCTCATGGGATGCGCCCTGAAGGATCAACTGAATTTTGTTTCCAAATGTGTTATGCATAATTTCCTCCCAAGCGGACAAAATCCTGCCAGAAGTTTTCATAGGATTTTCTCACCTGCTCCGCCCCCTCAATAAGCACTGTGCCTTCGCTACGCAAAGATGCCAAGGTCAGGGCCATGATAATCCTGTGGTCCAGATGCCCCTGCACTGCACCACCCCGGAGCCGTTCCACACCCTCTATCAGCAATCCGTCCCGGGTTTCTTCAATCTTTGCCCCCAGCTTGCCCAATTCCTCCGCCAGGGCGGCCAGGCGGTCACTCTCCTTGATACGCAAACGCCCCGCATGGCAAATTTTCGTTCTGCCCTTTGCCAGGCAGCCCAATACTGCAAAGACCGGCACCAGATCGGGACAATCCCGGGCATCCATTTCCAAGCCCTGCAGTTCGGATGGATAGGCCACCAGGGATTTTTCTTTAACCGCAATTTGCCCGCCCATGCGGCGAAACAACTCCAGACAAACCCCGTCCCCCTGAATTGAATTCGGCATCAGGCCCGTCACCTCAAGGGGCTGTTGGCCCAGCAACCCCGCTGCCAGCCACACCGCTCCCAGGGAATAATCCCCCTCAACAGTGAAATCACAGGACAGATAATTCTGCTGGCCGGGAACAAAAAAACGCCGGTAATCCTCGTTGACAAACTGCACCCCGTATTGATGCAGCACCGCACCGGTCATATCCACATAGGGCTGGGACTCCAAAGCCCCCTCTACAAGGATTTCCGAATCCTCCTCCAAAAGGGGCAAAGCCATCAACAGCCCGGAAACAAACTGGGAACTGATGTTGCCGGGAATGACAAAGGTATCCGCCTTCAGCTTTCCTTCCACCGTCAGGGAGAGGCCCCCCAATTCCCCGAATCTGTACCGGATATGCTGCCTTTCCATTATTTCCAGATACGATGTCAGGGGCCGTCTGGCCAGTTCATTGCTGCCGGTAAAAACAAACCTGCCACCCTTCGCCAAAGCCAAAGGCAGCAGAAAACGCAGGGTGGAAGCGGAGGCCCCGCACCAAACATCCTGCCCGGGAACCGACAAAGCAGCAAGGGCAGCCCGGGTGGCCCGCAAATCCTCATTCCATATCAAATTACGAATGTTTCCCCTGCCGGCCAGATAATTGCCAATCAAGGCACGATGGGCAATGCTTTTTGAGCAGGGCACCTGCACCCTGCCGGCCAGAACCGGAGTTTGCAAAACCGCCTGCATCCTACACCACAAAATATTTCTGCAAATCCGCCAAGGGCACTTCCAAAAGTTTCCCCCGGCCAATACTTTCTATGACCGCCAAAGTAATCCTGTCACCCCGGCGTTTCTTGTCCAACCCCATACTCGACATAAGTTCCGGCAAAGGATATTCACAACGGGTCGGCAAGTTAAATTTTTCCAGCAGTTTCTCCATCCTTGCCGCCGTGCCGCTGGCTGTAATGCCCATCTTCTCCGTGGCCCTGGTAATGGACAACATTCCCAAAGCAACCCCCTCACCATGGGTGAACCTGCTGTAGGCACCGGCCTTTTCCACCCCATGGCCCAAGGTATGACCGAAATTCAGCACCATCCGCTGGCCCCGGTCAAATTCATCCTCCGCCACTATGGCCGCCTTAATACTGCAACTTTTTTCAATAATCTGCTCCGCCCCTGCCAACAACTCCCGGTCACCGGCCACATCCTCCAAACAGGAGAAAATACTGCCATCCTTGATGCAGCCGTACTTGATAACTTCCGCCAAGCCGTCATGCAGAACACGGGGCTCCAGAGTGGTGAGAACATCCGGGTCTATCAACACCAGTTTGGGCTGATAAAAAGCCCCCACCAAATTCTTGCCCTGGGGCAAATCAATGGCCACCTTGCCCCCCACACTGCTGTCCACCTGGGCCAAAAGGGTGGTGGGAATCTGTACATAGGGAACGCCCCTCATAAAGGTGGCGGCGGCCAGGCCGCCCAAATCACCAACCACGCCGCCCCCCAAGGTTACCAGCAAATCATCCCTGGAGAGGCCAAAATCCGCCAAAGCCCCATACATATGATTCAGCATTGCCCCCGACTTGCTGCCTTCGCCCTGGGGAACCACTATCTTTTGCACCTGGAACCCGGAGCGAATTAGCGACTGCACAACCCTTTCCCCATAGAGGGGAAAAACCCTGTCATCACTGACCACAGCCGCCTTAGCGGCGGAACTGATTCTGCCGATGGCACTGCCGCATGCATCCAAAAGGCCCCTGGCAATTTTTATTTCATAGGATTTTGCACCCAACTCAACTATCATTTTATACTGTTCTTCTCACCGCCGCCGCCATCTTCCTGACCTCGGTCATCAGATGGGCGAACTCCGCCAGATTCAGGGCCTGCTGCCCGTCACTCAGGGCCCGCTCCTTGTCCGGGTGCACTTCCACCATAATCCCGTCCGCTCCGGCGGCTATGGCCGCCTTCGCCATGGGCTCCACCAACCAATCAACTCCTGTACCATGGCTGGGGTCCACAAGCACCGGCAAATGGCTCAATTTTTTCACCGCCGCCACGGCCGCCAACTGCACCGTGTTCCGGGCGAAGGGGTCCCCAGCCCTGACCCCCCGCTCCCCGCCGCCAACATGC
>JAKSOM010000073.1 GCA_024405585.1 Acidaminococcaceae bacterium
TGTACGCCGGTACCTTCAATGCCGCAATTCAGGATGGGGGTAACATCACCGTCAGTAATCAAACTGATACGGGCCCCTGCCTTGCGGATCCTCTCCATCAGTTCGTAATGTCTTTCACGGTCCAAAAGCACAACATTCAAATCACTGATTTTCCTTTCCAGTGCCTTGGCCACCCGACGAAGGTTTTCCTCCACCGGAGCATCAATATCAATACAACCCTTGGCACGGGGGCCAACAGCAATCTTGTCCATATACATATCCGGGGCGTGCAACAGACATCCCTTGGGAGCACAGGCAAAAACTGCGATGGCGCCGGGACGGCCTTTGGCCACCAGATTAGTCCCCTCCACCGGATCAACCGCAATATCCACCTCAGGCCCGCCGCAACCGACCTTTTCGCCGATATAGAGCATGGGGGCCTCGTCCAACTCCCCCTCACCGATTACCACAGTGCCATTGATGGGCACGGAATCAAAGCGTTTCCGCATCCCCTCCACAGCCAGGCCGTCCGCCCCGTTCTTATCACCCCTGCCAACCAAGGGGCCGCAGGCGATAGCCGCATCCTCGGTAACTCTGACAAACTCCAACGCCAATTCCCTATTCATAACATTCTCCTTTCCATTCTACGCAACCAGTGCTTTTATTAAGTGAAATCCCACCCGGACCGGCCAGGTGAAAAAAACATAGAGCAAAACCAAACTGAAAACAATCACACCCAGGGACTGCCAAAAACTAATAATATACACCACTTCCAAAGCCCTTACCAAGAGGTAGTGCATCCACACCAGTGCCACCAGGGAAATAAAGGCCAAAAGGGGCAGGCCACCCAGCCCCAGTTTGCCCGCCAAAAGGGCCACCGGCGTAAAGACCAAAAAAGGCATAGCGGTGTAGCCCGCCACACAAATCAGGGCCTTGGCATCACCGGCCAGCGCTCCAAAAGTTTCCAAAATCCCATGCAAAAGCATGGAATACAAAAAGAGCAGCAGCACAAAAAACATCACCACCGACAACACCATGGCCCCCCTGACTTCCAAAGGTTGGTTCAACAGCCAGGTATTGGTCACCACTCCGCTGTAAAGTCCCATGCTGGCAACAAAATAGAGGGCGCTCCGCCACATACAGGGCTTGGTCACCAATTCCGTCATGCCGGCCTTCGTTTCAAAAAGAATCATAAAACTTTCTTTACGCAAAGTTCCTACCTCGTGCCCAGTTCTCCCTCGAACCCGGTTTGCAAATGTTTCAAAAGTTGTGTTTTCACTGCAGTGACAATCTCCGCACCCATCAAAGTTTCCCAGGGTGTGGGTTTTTCACGCCGCTTTACCTTAGGCATACCGCTGATGCCGCCCAATTTCCCCGCTTCCAGCAGGGCATCATAATAATTGCCAACCTCATCTATCAGGCCCACATTCTTGGCCTGCTTGCCGGTATAAACCCGACCGTCAGCTAAGGAACGGAGTTGCTGGCCGTCCATGTGCCGGCCCTCCGCCACCACCCGGATGAACTCCTCGTGAATCTCATTCACAATATTTTGGACAATGGCCCGTTCCTCCTCCGTCATCTCCCTGTCAGGGCTCAACATACCTTTGTTTTTGCCGCTCTTGATCATGCCGCTGGTGACCCCAATTTTCTCCATCAGCTTAGTCACATTCATGTAGGGCATATAAACACCGATACTGCCGGTGAGGGTGGTGCCGTTGGCATAAATCTTATCGCTGGCCGCCGCCGCAATCCAATAGGCCGCACTGGCCCCCATGTCACCCATGGCCGTCACCACGGGCTTTTTGCTCACCGCCTTGAATTTCAGCAATTCCTCGGAAATTTCCTCTGCCGCCGTAGGACTGCCCCCAGGGCTGTCAATATTAAGCAACAGGGCACGGACGCTGATATCCTCCGCCGCCTCACGAATCTGCTGCATCACATCCCTGCTGCCGGTGCCGTTCACCTGCTCCAACACGCTGCCCCCCGTACCGCCTGAGGTAATGGGACCGACAATATCAATGACGGCGACGCATTCCGTCACATTTAAACTGATATCCTTGTTATTATTCCCCTTCAGCAAACTCACCACAAAACTCAAAGCCGCCAAAAGCAGAACCGCCGTCACAAATAGTTTTTTTAACATTATCCTACCTCTTCAGCACTGCTGCGATAAAATCACGGAACAAGGGATGGGCCTTCGTAGGCCTGCTCTTGAACTCCGGATGGAACTGGCAACCCACAAACCAGGGATGTACATCCTTGGACAACTCCACAATTTCCACCAACCGGCCGTTGGGCAAAGTGCCTGCCACCACCAGCCCGGCTTTTTCCAGCTGTTCCCTGTATTGGTTACTGAATTCATAACGGTGACGATGGCGTTCATAAATCAGATTCTCGCCATAGGCATCCATAGTCCATGTATCCTGGGTCACCTTGCAGGGATAAAGTCCGAGACGCATGGTGCCACCCTTATCCTCCACATCATGCTGCTCCAACATCAAATCAATTACAGAATGCTCACCATGGGGCTTGAACTCACTGGAGTTGGCATCCCCAATACCGGCCACATGACGGGCAAATTCGATGACCGCCACCTGCATACCCAGACAGATGCCAAAGAAGGGCAGTTTGTGTTCACGGGCATACTGCACAGCAGAAATCTTGCCTTCAATACCCCTATCACCAAATCCGCCGGGAACCAGAATACCCTTCACCCCGTCAAAAACCTTGTCCAAATCAGTGCCCGGGGCTTCAATTTTCTCCGCATTGACCCAGGTAATCTCCAGTTCCGCCCCGTTATGAAGTGCGGCATGTTTCAAGGCCTCCGTAATGGAAATATAGGCATCCTGCAATTCCACATACTTGCCCACCACCGCCACCTTAGCCACTTTGTCATGCTTAGTAAGAATACTCTCCACCATCTTCCGCCATTCGGTCATATCCTTGGGCTTGTCCTCCATACCGAGTTTTTTCAAAGCAATGGTATCCAACCCCTGCTCCTCCAAAAGCATGGGGACCTCATAAATACTCTTGGCCGTAAGATTTTGAATCACCGCATCCGTATCCACATCGCAGAACATGGCAATCTTCTCACACATATCTTTGGGAATGGGTTTTTCCGCCCGGCACACGAGAATATCCGGACTGATACCGATGTTCCGCAATTCCTTGACGCTGTGCTGAGTGGGCTTGGATTTCAATTCCCCTGCCGCACTGATATAGGGCACCAATGTCACATGAATGTACAATGTGTTATTGGCCCCCACTTCCTTCTTCACCTGACGGATGGCCTCCAGGAATGGCAGTGACTCAATGTCACCCACCGTACCGCCGATTTCCGTAATGACAAAATCCGCCTGGTCTTCCTTCCCCACCCGGTACACCCTGTCCTTAATCTCGTTGGTAATATGGGGAATGACCTGTACCGTTCCCCCCAAATAGCCGCCCCGCCGCTCACGGCTAATGACACTCTGATAAATCTTCCCCGCCGTCACACTGGATGCCTTGGAAAGATTGATATCAATAAAGCGTTCGTAGTGACCCAAATCCAAATCCGTCTCCGCCCCATCATCCGTCACAAAAACCTCACCGTGCTGATAGGGACTCATGGTTCCCGGGTCCACATTGATATAGGGGTCAAACTTTTGAATCGTCACTTTGTAACCCCGGCTCTTCAGCAGCCGTCCCAAGGACGCCGCCGTAATTCCTTTTCCCAAACTGGAAACCACACCGCCAGTTACGAATATATACTTCATTGCCACAGCCAAACCTCCTCTACTAATTCGCAATGCGTAATGCGTAATTCGCAATTGTGGATAATTTTCGGCAAAGCCGAAAATTCCCGATTATATTCTCTTTTGTTTCTTGGTAATCGAAATTAACAACCTCAACAGTTCCAAACAATCTGCCATAATAGAATCAAATTGTTCAGTGCTAATGTACTCTGTGTCATATAACAAATTTAACCAATACTCTGTTTCTGCAACTTCCTTTAACGCAATATTCATCTTTGCGTAAAAATCTGCTTCTGTCTGCCCATGTTCCGCCTCTGCGATATTAGCTCCTACACTTGTACCGCTCCGTAACAACTGCTTTGACATAACAAATTCATTTTTGTCTTCCATCAAATATTTGTATAGTTTTACAATCCTTACTGCAAAACTTCTACTCTTACAGACAACAGGATTTCCTTCATCACTCATCTTTTCTTCACCCTTTTTTCAATCACAGGAACATTTCACCTTAATTACGCATTACGAATTCCGCATTACGGATTAAATTACATATGTTCAGGAGCGGATACCCCCAAAATCTTCAACCCGTGCTCCAAAACATGTTTAACCGCACTCACCAGGGCCATCCTGGCCTGCTGTACATCTTTATCCACACCCAAAATCCTGCACCCGTTGTAGAAGGAATGGAAAGCCCCTGCCAACTCGTGAATATATCCTGCTACCCTGTGTACCGCCCTATCCCCGGCGGCGGAGGCAATCAACTCCTGATAATCCCCCAATTTCTTAATCAGGGCCACCTCCGTAGGATCCGTCAGCAGACTCAAATCCGGATTAGATTCCACCGCAATGCCCGCCTCCTTAATTTGACGGAAGATACTGCAAATCCGGGCATGGGCATATTGAATATAATACACAGGATTTTCATTGGATTCAGACACCGCCAACCCCAAGTCAAAATCCAGCTGACTGTCAATGGAACGCATCACAAAGAAAAACCTGGTGGCATCCACGCCCACTTCCTCAACCAATTCGTTGAGGGTAATGGTATTGCCGGCCCGCTTGCTCAGCACCACATGCTCCCCGTTCCGATAAAGTGCCACCATCTGCAACAACAATATCTCCAGCTGCTCCGGGTCATAACCCAAAGCACCCACTGCCGCCTTCATCCGGGCCACATAACCGTGATGGTCCGCACCCCAAATATTGATTACATGCTTGAACCCCCGTTCAAACTTATTTTTGTGGTAGGCAATATCCGCCGCAAAATAAGTGGGCACACCATTGTCACGGATAACCACCCTATCCTTGTCATCACCATGCTTGGTGGTATTCAGCCACAGGGCCCCGTCTTTCTCATACATATAGCCCCGTTCCGTTAAAAGATCGCAGGCCGCCTTAATGGCTCCCGCCTCATGCAAAGTTTTCTCACTGAACCACTCATCATAAGTAACATTGAACTTGGCCAAATCCTCCCGAACTGCCGCCAATTTCTCCCTATAGGCTAAAGTCAGGAACTCTTTACGCCGCTCATCCTGACTGAGTTTCAAAAATTTGTCCCCGTAATTATCCACAATCCTTTGGGCCGTTTCCACAATATCGTAACCGTGATAAACCAATTCTTCTTCATCAATTTTTTCGCCCAAAATTTCCCGATACCCCAAATCCACGGAATCGG
>JAKSOM010000074.1 GCA_024405585.1 Acidaminococcaceae bacterium
ACATGGAACCGGTAATGGAGCCCATGCCGCCCAGCACAATGATCAACACGAAATTGTAAGTCAGAGTAAAAAGGAAATTCTTGGGATCCACAGTACCCAACAAAGCGCCGTACAAACCGCCACCCACACCGGCAAAAAAGGCACTGAACATAAAAGCCATGCACTTGTGTTTGAACAAATCCACCCCCATGGCCTCCGCCGCAATCTCGTCCTCACGAATGGCCTTGAATGCCCTGCCATAGGAGGAATTGATCAAAGCGGTCACGAAGACATAAGTAATGGCGCACACTACGAAAACATAGCGGGCATCGTTCAACGGCGGAATATCTTTAATTCCCAATGCCCCATTGGTGAAACTCTGGGCATTGGTAATCACAATGCGGATAATCTCGGAAAAACCCAAAGTTGCAATAGCCAAATAGTCACCATGCAGCCGCAACACGGGGAATCCGATTAGAAAGGCCACCAGTGCCGCCAACAGGCCGCCCACCAGCAGGGCCAGCCACATGGGCATCTGAATATCCGCAATCAGGGGATTCATGGGCACCGCATAAAACACATTGGCCCTCAACTCCACCGGCACGGTAAAAATCCCCACCACATAAGCGCCAATGGCCATAAAGCCCGCCTGACCCAAACTGAACTGGCCGCAAAAACCGTTAATAATCTGCAAACTCAAACCGATGATGGCATAAATCATGCACAGGTTCGCAACCCTCTTCAGATAGGCATCCAAACCGAACTGAGCATAGCATGCAGCCGCAAAGAGCACTACAAGGGCAATGGCGGAAAACAAATAATCTCTCTTTTGCATAATCACACCTTCTCCGTTGTCTTCTCACCCAGTAAACCCGTCGGCTTATAGAAGAGAATGATAATCAAAACAATAAACGCAAAAGCATCACGATAGCCGCTGAGGGCCGGGAAAAAGGCCACAATCAGCACCTCACCCAAACCCAGGATAAAGCCGCCGATAACTGCACCCTTGATATTGCCGATACCCCCCACAACCGCCGCTATGAAGCATTTCAAGCCCGGCATAACCCCCAGATAGGGCGTAATACCTGGGTAACGCACGCCCCACATAATGGCGCCGATGGCCGCCAGTGACGAACCGATGACGAAGGTTATGGAAATGATATTATCGATATTCACACCCATGACCCGGGCAATCTCGTAGTCCTTGGAAACCGCCCTCATGGCCATACCTGTCTTGGTGTGGTTGATGATATGCAACAGCACCGCCAAGCAGATGGCCAGCACAATAGGAATGCAAATGCAAATGAACTGGGTACGGACATCGCCAATACTTATATTTTGAGCCAACACCTGCACCTTGGGGAAACGCAAGGGTCTGCCCCCAAACACATAATTGGCAAGATTTTCCAACAGAAAAGAAGCACCAATCGCACTGATAAGCACACTGTTTTTAGGAGCATCCCTCAGCGGCCTATAAGCACTACGCTCAATCACCACGCCCAAAATAGCCGTAGCAACAATAACCCCCACAAAGGTCAGATACCAGGGAATATGGAAAATCCTGATACCGAAAAAAGCAAAATAACAGGCCATCATAACAATGTCCGCATGGGCAAAGTTAATCATCAGCAAAATGCCGTAAACCATCGTATAACCGATAGCAATCAGGGCATAAAGGGACCCCAGGGAAATGCCGTTCACCATGTGTTGGCAGAAATTCACAAAGGTCATATCGCCGAAGGCCTGAAACAAAGTAACAAAATCCATGGAAACCACCCTCAAAAAAAGTGGCTCCCCCGCCCTTCAGCAAGGGAGCCACAAATCAATGTTATTTAGGTTGAACAAAATCAACGTAAACGAATTTGCCGTTCTTAACGGTCTTAATAACAGCGCCCTTAACAGGATCCCCGTCGGCGTTCAAAGTGGTCTTGCCGGTTACCAGGGGCAGATTCTTGTTGTTGGCGATAGCATTGCGGATAGCGACACTGTCGGTGCTGCCGGCTTTTTGGATGCCATAGTAAACCATCATATAAGCATCGTATGCCAAAGCGGTCAAAGCGGAGGGCTCTTCGTTCTTAAACTCTTTTGCAAAAGTATCCAAGAAAACTTTTGCTTCCTTGGTGGTAGCAACTTCACGGCCGAAAGCGGTGGTCAGAACTGCGCCTTCAACATCCTCGCCGCCAACCTCCAGGAAATCATTGGTCTCCCAGGTGTCCCCACCGTAGAAGTTAACTTTCAAACCCAGTTGATGGGCTTGGGAAATCATCAATGCACTCTCAGTGAAATTGCCGGGAGCATAAATAGCATCGGGTTTCTTAGCCTTAACATTGGTCAGAATAGCAGTGAAATCCTTGTCACCGGTCTGATAGTTGGCAATCTCAACAATCTTGCCGCCCATACCCTTGAAGGAATCCATGAAGAACTTAGCCAAACCAACACTGTAGTCGTTAGAAACTTCTTGAATGATGGCAACATTCTTGTAGCCCAATTTCTTGAAGTAGTTGGCCATAACGGTGCCCTGGAAGGGATCGATGAAGCAGGCACGGAAATAATAATCATTACCCTTGGTTACCTGGGGATTGGTGCAGGAAGTTCCCACGGTGGGAATCTTGTTTTCCTTAACGATGTTGCCGGCTGCCATAGCCAGAGAGGAACCATAGGTACCAACAATGGCGCAAACTTTGTCCTTTTCAATCAAACGGGCAACAACATTGGCTGCCTCAGCCTTGTCGGACTTGTTGTCCTGTACGAACAGCTGAATCTTTTTGCCCAACACGGTGGGATGATTCTTGTTCGCCAGCTCAACGCCCCGGAGTTCCAATTCGCCGCCGGCAGCATTATCACCGGTCAAAGGCAGGAACACGCCAACCTTAATCACTTCCTCTGCACTAACGCTGGAAGTCATAGCGGCACTCATGCCAAAGAAGCAGGTGCCTGCCAAAAGTGCGGATAAAATCTTTTTCGCTTTCATAATTTCTCCTCTCAAAATTCCCTTTCGACGGGTTGAAGATGGTATATTATAGCATAGTTGCTACCCATAAGCAAGAAAAGTGTACACCTGAAACGGACAAAATTCAATATCTGTGCGGCCAGAAACTCCCGCCACAAATTTCTCATTTTCCCAAAAACGTTCCCAACAGCAGGCCCAACACACCGCTGAAAATAAGCACCCGTATCACGCTGATTTTTTTCACCACCGCCGCCAAAGCCAATGGCAGGACGATGCACCCTATCAAACTGACCTTCGTAAAATCCTTGGGCAATGTTTCCGTATTCCAAAGGGCCAAAAGAATGAAACCGATGCCCGCACTGGCGATAAAGGCCACCACCGTGGGCCGAAGACCGTTCAGCACGCCCCGGATGGCCCCAATGTCCCCATATTTTTCCACCAGCAAAACCAGGCCAAGCATAATGAAGAAACTGGGGAAGATGAAACCCGCCGTGGCACACACCGCCCCGGGAACACCCGCCACCTTCGTACCTACAAAGGTGGCCGCATTGATGCCGATGGGACCGGGAGTCATCTGGCTGATGGTGAAAATATCAATGAATTCCTGCATGGTAAGCCAGCCGTGGCCGGCCACCACCTGGGATTCAATCAGGGGCATGGAGGCATAGCCGCCTCCCACACAGAAAATGCCCGCTTGTACAAATGCCCAAAAAAGTTGCCAATAAATCATTTCAGTTATATTTCTTGTCCTTCATAAAAATTAGACCGATCAGACCGTTGAGCAGTAGCAGATACATCAGATTCACATGGAAAAAGAAATGGGCCGCCAAAGCCACGGCAATGAGTACGAAAGGCAGCAGAAGTTTCTTCTGCCATTGTTTTTTTATCAGGTCCAGCACCACATTGATGATGATGGCAGTGGCCCCGCACTGCATACCCTTCAGAACATATTGCACATATTGGTTGTCGCAAAAGGCGGTATAGGCATAACTGATGGCTGTAATGGTGATAAGGGGGGGCAGGGCCGTTGCCAAAACCCCCACCAGGGCTCCCTTGATGCCGCCGATTTTGTAACCGATGCCGATGGCGGTATTCACCGCCACCAGCCCGGGAGCGCTCTGACCGATGGCAGCCAGATTCAGGGCCTCCTCGTCCGTCAGCCAATGGTATTCATCCACCACCTTGGCTTTCATAAGAGGAATGATGACATAGCCCCCACCGATGGTAAAGGCGCTGATTATGAAGTTGGATTTGAATAATTGCCAGTACACTTATCTATTAGAGTTTCACAAATTTTGCTTCTGCAATGCCATTAATCTTTTGCAGGGATGCCAGAGTGGCAGTATTCACTTCGTCATCCACGCTCATGAACATCATGGCTTCGCCGGCCCTGTTCTGGCTGACCTGCATATTAGCGATATTGACTTTGGCATCGCCCAGGAAAGTGCCAATTTGGCCAATCACGCCGGGCTTGTCCTGATTCCGCACCACCACCATATAGGGGGCGGGGGTCAGGGCAAAGGAATAACCGTTGATATTGGTTATCCGCACTTCCCCGGCCCGGAGGACGGTACCGCTGATGCTGAAGGTCTTTTTCTTGCTGGTCACATTCACCGTAATCAGGTTGTATTGACCCTTGGTCTTGCCCACGGTCACCGCCACCCCACGGGTTTCTGCCGCCACTTGGGAGTTGACGTAGTTGACCCTTTCCTTCAACACCGGTTCAAAAACACCCTTCAAAACGGCCCGGGTGAGAAGTTCGGTTTCCACTTCCGCAGCGCCGCCGCTGTAGACAATCTCCACCTTTTCCACCGGTTCCTTTTCCATCTGGTAATAGAGTTTGCCCAGGTTCTCGCCCAATTTCAGATAATCCAACATATCGTTCAATTCCTCGGAATGGAGGGCAGGCAAATTCACGGCATTTGGAACCATCTCCCCATGCAAAGCGCTGATAACTTCCTCCGCTACGGCCACACCCACATTGACCTGGGCCTCAAAGGTCTCCGCACCCAAGTGGGGAGTAACAACACACTGGGGCACCTTAATCAAAGGTGAAACGGGTTTAGGTTCACCCATCAGCACGTCCACCCCGGCACTGGCCACAATACCTGCATCGATGGCACGCACCAGGGCATCCTCGTTAATCAAGCCGCCCCGGGCGCAATTCACAATGCGTACACCCTTCTTGCAGAGGGCAAACTCCTTGTCGTTAATGATATTGACGGTTTCTCCGGTCTTGGGCGTATGGATGGTGATGACGTCACTGCGGCGGAGCAACTCTTCCAATGTAACACACTTCTCCACCCCCAGCGCCTCAAAACGGCTGTCCGCAATATAGGGGTCATAGGCAATGACCTTCATGCCAAAGGCCTGCATCC